>REDV01000001.1 GCA_007695365.1 Cryomorphaceae bacterium
AAATTATCCATCTGACCCTGCAAAGAAATTATTTCATCTGTGATCCGTTGCGCTCCCCATCCGTTCTCGGCTCCGGCCCGTATTGCTTTCTGTGCGTTGCTCTGAATACCTGAGAACATGGCGCGGGTGGTGTTCTGTATAAGGTCGCCGCATTCCGTGTCCACGTATTGCAACAACTTTTGCAGCCATACGCTCCGGCGCAAAGTATCGTTTATGTCTTTTTTTGCATAGTTTTTTTCTGAACCCTTCAGGTGTCGATAATGTTTTTCAGCAAATGCCATCCCGGTATCCTGATATATTTTATACCAAGCGTCCCAAACTTTCTGCTCATCGAAGGTAAAGTTATTCACAATCGTTTCAATCTCAGTTGCGCTGTCTGTGTTGGCTAACGACCGTTTCAAATCAGCACGAATATCACGAAGCATAGTGTTTAACAAGCGCTGTGCTTTGCGTATGTGGCTTACTCTTAGCCGGTCTATTTGTCTCCAGTTCATCA
Source organism: Cryomorphaceae bacterium (assembly GCA_007695365.1). NCBI lineage: Bacteria > Pseudomonadati > Bacteroidota > Flavobacteriia > Flavobacteriales > Cryomorphaceae > Cryomorphaceae bacterium. The sequence goes on from REDV01000001.1 coordinate 497, forward strand.
TAACTCCGGTATATTATCAAAACTTGTGTCAAAGTCCATTCCTAACGGTATTTGTCCCGTGTTTTGGTACAGCCGATCAGCCGCCATGTCTTCGTAACGGTCGTATTGCGTGGCGGTTCGCTTCTCATTCGCTGTTACCCAATCCATTCCTTGCAATGTCCGGCTCAACTTCTCCAGGTCTTCCTGTAGTTCTGGAATCGCCATTAAATCATAATCAATATAATACTCCTCGCCAAAATGGTAGGTAAATTGCGAATTAAGCAAATCACGGAAATCATTCACATCAGGAATCACCGATTGCGTCACCAGTGATTTAATCGCGTTGTCCATGTTGTTCAACGTACTTGCTTCATTACTTATTAATGCAGGGTGTACACGAAATATTGCACAAATGTCTTCCTTATTCATTGACCTTGCTTGCAACGCTCCGAGGTCAACCGGAGTTTCACCGATTTTAAGCCAGTTCAATGGGGCCCGGTTAAAAGCTACATCGTTCTTCGCTTTTGGGCCTTTGTTCTTTTCCCATGATTTTTTCAACCGTTCGCCCTGCTCCTGCGTGAAATCTATATCGGTATGTTGCGTTCCGGTTATGATGCCTTTCACCCCTTCATTAATGAATGCGTGTAATTGTGCATCAACCGCGGCGTTATCACCGGCGATCACGCGCGCGGCGGCTTTAAGTGGTGGCATTCCGTATAAACTACGCCCGTCTGGTGTCCATTGCGGATTGGGGTACTTCCAGTGAAGTATGTTTTCTTTCGGTAATATTTCCTGTGTCACTTCGTCAAGCCTGTAGCCCAATATCGGCTCTAAGTACGTGCCTCCAACTATTCGCGTTTTGTCGCCCGGTAAGATGTGCAGCCCTATCGGTTTGCGTGTTGCCGGATTGAAAACCATGTATAAATAGCTGTTTCCGGTCGTGTCGCGGTAAATCATCATTGTTTCGATGATGGCCGCCCAGCTTTCATAGGCATTCGGATTTTCTAACAGTTCGTTCAGTTCCGTGCCTTCTACTTCTTCCAACCCTGAGTTTTTCAGTTCGATTGCGGTCTTTAGATTGAAGTCTTTCGTCCCCAATGCTTTGTACTGCCTTTGCTTCTGCTTGTTCTTCACACGGTACACCAGCCACTGAAGCGATTTTGCGACTGAAGCCCGGCGGTTGATGATTGAATAAACTGTGCTGTTGTAACTGTATGCGTATTTGATGTAATCTTCAAAGCGTTCGTAGGTAGGTACGTGAATCCGCGATTGCAGATATTTGTAAAACTGTTTTGCGAATCGTTCCCAATCCTGATTATTCTGCATGGCCGCGTCAAACTTCTGTTGCATGTCGGCCAATTCCTTTTTTATGTTGCTTGCGAAGAATTGCATCTTATAATGTCCAGTTAGTTGCTTTTTTTCTTATAATAGGCGTGATAGCATAGCCAATTGCATCGATGCAGTGATTATGCTTATCAACAATATCAGGTAAAACGTCCTGTGTGCGCTTGTCAACCTTATAGCTGTATAGCCTCATTTCTTCAGCAGTATGTTTGCAATCAGGATGAATTATAATTCTTTCAAAGCTACGCAAAAAACTAATACGATCTTCAACGCATCCGGGCCATTTTTCAGCCGCTTCGATCCTGAACCCTTTGTTCTTCACAAAGCTAATCATTTCCGGTCTTGCATTATCTGCGCGAATCACGTAATTTTTAGACTCCGGTATATTGCTAAAGAGCCCTGGCGTGTCGTCAACTTCGCAACCAACCTTATAAGCCTCTGACCGGATGTATATCGTTTTGTCTTTGATGTAAATTTTGATTAGTGTGGTCGGGTCAACCGAAAAACCCCAGTCTGCCCCGAACATAGGAGCTCCGAAAGTGCTATCGATGTCGAATGATTCTACTGAATACTTGCCCGCGAATATTTGTGCCTCTGAATGTGCCCGAACGTTACCGAGCCAAATGTGACTGTATGCGTCGTAATCAACCTTTTTCAAATATTCAGCTTCTTCAATTAACTCCTGAGTCCGGTCTGGATTGTCCAGGTAGGTAACGAATTTCAAACAGGTGTTTGGCGGGGTGTTATCAACAAACCGAACATAAACCGGGTCTGTTTTTAAATCGGGATTGAAGGAGATATAAATTTTACTTCCAGGCTTGCGGATGGTGGGAATCAATATCGACCACGACCGCTCTGATACACTGTGCGCTTCTTCTACCCAGCAGAAGTCGACGCCTTCAAATGATTTTATACTGTCTATTGTCATGCCGTTTAAGCCTTTGAAAACGAACTCACTGCCATTTTTTCCGATGATTGTGGTTTTCTGCACTTCAAACAGATGCGAAACGCCCATCAGTTCTATCTGATTTGCAAGCAGTCGCAACACTGAGTCCCCAATGCTGTTTTGAATTTCGCGGGTGCACAATACCAGAACTTTTTTTTGTATTGCTTCGCTGATTAGTGCCCTCGCAAATTCCCAGCTTTTACGCCCACCACGGCCCCCGTAAAAAACCTTATACCTGCAATTGTAGTCCGGGTCTGCCGGGTCATGCAGGGAGGTAAAATCTTCGGTGGTTTCGTAGTTTAACGATCTCATTCTTTGCGCTTTATCGTTACATTTATCTGTGATATAGCCTGTCCATCTGTTGTGTGGTCAATAAACTGTTTCGACTTCCCAAACCCCCGATCCAATAACTCCTGAGCCGCCCTTACGTCACCCTTTGCAGCCTTCGCC
>REDV01000002.1 GCA_007695365.1 Cryomorphaceae bacterium
ACTCGTATATATCCAGACCTCCCTTTTCGTTCTCCTTTGACTTGTCCATGATAGGATTAAGCCCGAATGAATGCTCAGTGATCAACCCGTCCTCATACTTCAATGCTACGTTCTGGCTGTCTGCATCGCGACCCAGCTTGCTAACCATGAACGTACCGAAATTGTCCTCTTCAATCTTTTGCGGTTTACCGATGGTATTCCAATGGTTGTATAGGTGCTTAATCCGTGAGAAAGATTCTGCCACGGTCTTTGTACTTGCACCGGGAAAGATCCGGTCACCATCGCTGTCGTAATCACCAAATTTGTTAAAGTAAAAAGCCACTTCGCGGCGTTCGGTGTCAAGGTCTTTCAGCTCGTAGCTGTTTGATTTTATTTTCATGGCTATTCGTTTAAAAGTTCATCAATATAATTGTTTACCGGTTCGTATGTAATGCCACAGCGACAGTTAATGACGTTTTCGGCACTGCCTGAAGGATCACCGGGGTATTGCATTTCATCTGAACCCCCTGTTTCGCGCGGCACCCTGAAAGCCTCTGAATATTCGGCCCGCGTTTCATGCATCGCCTCGTGACTGTCACGTGTATCCATTAATGCAGCGACCCATATTTTGCGCGTCTTATCGCTGAAGGCTCCGGCACCGGTATAGCTGCCCTCATTGCTTGCCCCCACTACTTCGGTTCGTGCTATACGCATTGCCCTGAATCGGTCTATGCCGGCCTGCTGTTTCATGATCTCCTGTGCTACCTTTGCAGGCCCCCAGCCTTCATCAATGCCGGCCTGGATCACTTGTCGTGTAACGCGTTCAATGTCGGCAAACAGTGTACGGGTGCTTTGCTGTATCTTTAAGCCGCATCGCCCGATGACAAAATCTCTCATGTGCCGCATCCACTGGGATTCCAGCACCTCAAAGTCCTGCTTCATCTTCATGCCTTTTTGCTGCAACTGTTCGGCTTCTCTTCGTGCAAAGGCTACCCCGGTAACCTGGTAAATGTCAATGAACAATGACTGCATCTGCTCCTGTACTTCGGCCTCACTTAATTGGTTCAATGCTTGAGCGGCGTCTCCCAGTTCGCGTATGCTTGCTGCGTACTTTTCACGGATTGAGCGCAATGTATGCGCTGTTAGTGCGGTACCATAATTGATGTACCGCACACGCTCCGCATTTATTTGACGCCAGGTTTTCATTTATTATCAATCTGTTTAATTACCTCCCAATACAGCTTAGCCCGCTGCTTTGCTTTTAAATGTTGTTCTAAACCGTACAGGTATCTTCCATCGTTTTTGTACTTTGGTATTTTCATGTTAGTAAGCCTTTGATTTTAAACGTTTTAATTCGTCATCAATCCTGTCAAAACTCGTATCAAACGAAGCCTGAGACATAGGTATTTTAAACGGGTCAATGAACAGGTCATTGGCCAGCTCAGAATCGATCGCATCGTAATTCATTGCATGGCGTTTCTCGTTATCTGTTACCCAATCAATTCCTTTATACATATTCGCAATATCACTCAAATCATCCTGAAGTTCAACAATGCTGAACAGGTCATAGTCTATATGATAACGCGTGCTGCCTTCGGTCAGATTGTCCACGATCCACCGGTTCATCTTGTCGCGGAATATATCCATTTTAGGCAGGATGTTCCCGGTGATAAGCTGCTTTCTTGCCTCCAGTTTGTTACTAAACGTTGTGCCCGGCAAATACAACTCCGGGGGTACTTGAAACAGGTTGCACAGCCTTACAGCGTTCTTGTCCATTGCGGTGTAAACGCCCAAATCAACCGGGCTTTTACCGATCTCTGTTACCTGAATAGGTGCATTGGTCATTTTTAAACCGCCCGCGTTCTTGGTGCCCTTCCACTTGTCAACCTCAATTTTCAGTGCTTCGGCCTGCTCGCGTGTAAACTCTTCAGGAAACGAACCGCGCGTGATTGCCTTATGTATCAACGCCCGCACCCCGTTATTCTGGAAGCTGCCCGTACTGGTATCTATGCCCATGTTATCCAGGGTCAGGATACGCGCACCGGCCTGAAGCGGTGAAAGGCCGTATAGTTGACGCCCGTCCGTTGCAAAATCGGGGTTCCAGTTCTTAAGATGCAAGATGTGTTCCTTTGGGATGATGTCGTTTGTCTTCAGGTAGTTGCGCAACCGATAGCCGAGAATAGGATCAAACGATGTGCCCGCGATGATCTCAACATCAAAAGCCGGTGCCACGTGTACCGAGGCGAACTGCTTTGTGCCTTCACGCGGTAAGCCGTAAAGATAGAAGTTGCCCACGGTAGGCAGCCAGCCGAAATATTCCTCTACAATCTCATTAAGGCTCTGATACCCGTTCGGCTCCTGTATGAACTTCATTGCCGGGCCTGTGGTGACCTCCTCCAGTGCTTTGCGCTTGTAGTGGATCGCCCGCTCTAAATTCTGCTTGTAGTTCTTGCCCGACTTAACGCCCTTCATAGCGTATTGATACTCCCTGTATGCCTTCTCGTTAACTATTTTGTGTGCCAGCCAATCAATGCTTTTCGCGATGCCCATTGGTAGTGTTACCAGCGAGTAAACCAGGTCATTGTACATATAACCCTTTGTGATGAATTCTTTTGGCTCCTTGCCTACCCAAATCGGAAGCCGCTCATTAAGCAGGTCGAACATTTGTGCATAAAGCTGATTGTCCTCAACCGTCTGCATGTCCTTCTGTCGCTGTGGCCCACTGAACCAGTTTTTAAAAGGGTTTTTCATAGTATGAATATTTCTGATTGTTGCTTTAAGCTCAAAGCATACCGAGCAGCATCAATCCCATGATTAAAAGCGTCAATAGGTTTGTTTGTTGTCTTTCCCTCCTTGTCGGTTGCCCATGAGTAATTTCTAAACTCCTTAATTAGATTCGTGCTGCGCTTAGTGATAAATATCTTTTTGCTCTTCAGCTTGTCGATACCTGCATTGATTGAATCCTTACCCTTTACACTGGGCTTTACATTGTACCCAAATATCCTGATTTCATCGATGCTCTTAGGCTCTGCACTGTCGGCAATGATTTCATCGTAGTTCTTTTTCAGTCCATTGCTTTCTAACATTGCGGCAATGTTGCGGTTTGTCAACCCTGCCTGATAGAATATTTCATCAATATAAAACGCTTCCTGCGATTCAACCACCCGAACCAATACAGACGGGTCGTTAGTGTAACCGAAGTCAAGCCCGAACCGCTCCCGGCCTTTTACCTCCGGTATTACATCTATTTGCTGCCATTCGGTAAAAACCAAGCCCTCCAATCTGCCCATTTCACCTTCCACATATACACGCCTGTAATTGTCGTCAATGGTTGCCCGTGATAGCATCATTTTCTTTATGCTTTCATCCAGCTCCTCATTGTCTTTGAATGTAGTATGTATAAATCGGAAGCTATCAGCAAACGCCGGGTTGTTCATTATCTCAGTATT
>REDV01000003.1 GCA_007695365.1 Cryomorphaceae bacterium
CCCCAAACCACATCATTACCTGCGTGTTGGCCGGAAAAGCTGCCGGTTCAAACAAAGTAGCTCGGGCGGTATCGAGGCGTACGCCATTCTGGTCGTTTTCGTAGGCCAGCCACCCGAAGAACTGCGGCTCCGGGGCAGATAGTTGCGGCGTGTTACCAAAGGGGTCTTTGGCACCGTCCAGAATCCATTGCCGGATGTGGTTGATTTCCGCGTTGCTCAGCGGCTGGTCGTAGAGTGGCATGCGGCCAAGCTCTTCGTCGTCGGTGGTGATGCGGTGGTACAGCCACGAAATGTCGGGATCGCCGGGCGTAACCCTGTACGGATAAACCCAGGTGGTGTCGTTGCCCACAATGGAGGCGATAACGTTTTTGATGGGTTTGTGATACACCAGTGTATTGTAAGAGCTGAACAGCGTGCGGAAATCAGGCTCAAAGGAGCCGTCGTGGCAGGCACCGTTGTTGGCGCCGCACTTCATCGAGAGAATGTTGTTGTAGATGCCCGTAAACGACGATGAATCAAACACCGTGGGGAATGTGGGCGCAGTTCCTCCGTTCTCAAAGGGATTGGGGAAGTTCACGTCGGTGGGTTCCACGCGCGTGGTTTCCCTGGTGCAGGATGCCAGCGCCAATATCACCGTTGCCAGCGTCATCAGGGCGATATGGCAGGAGCGCATCATACGAACGCGTCTTGCAGAATTTGCCCGTCCAGACCCATGCTCTGAACCGGCATGTGGAAGCCGAGGATGTGCGCAATGGTGGGGAGAATATCTACCGATTCGCCCACCGGACTGGCTGAGGTGCCCACCACCGCACCCTGGTTCACGACTCCCGGAGGGCCTGCAATCAGCCCGAAAATTTCGCGCGAGTTGTTGTCGTTGGTGTGGTCAATTCCCGGCAGACCGTTGCTGTCGAAAAGCTCGTTGGGGTTGAGGTTACGGCCGTGTTCGGGCATGCAAATCATGATGGTGTCATTGGCCATCACAGGGTCGTTCTGGATTTTGTTCCAGAGCCAGCCCACGCCGTAATCTGCCCGGTGCAGGGTGCTGATGTGCGCGCTGAAATCGGTGTGGCAGATATCCGAGTTAAAGGTGTTTACCACGGTGAGCTCGGGTTTAAAGGTGTCCATGACCTTCCACGCGGCGGCAATGTTCACCAGGTCGCCGGTAAGCTGGTTCACGCCCACGCCGGGAGGCAGCGGAAATTCTACCGGATTGGTTCCGTTGGCTACCGAAATGATAAACTGCTTGATGTCTTCCTTGTCGTTTCGGGTGTTGATGATGCCGGGCAGGTCATCCACGGTGCGCTCAAAGTTGTTGTTTAAAAAGAACTGCATGGCCTCAAGGCGATCCACGTCATCGGGTTGAAAGGCGTTGGCCGTACCGAAATAGCTGAGGCCCGTTTGCCCGAAAATGGTGGCCGGGTGCATGTAATTGGCGCCGTACATGGCTCCGTATTGAGGGTGGCGACTGTAGTTGAGCGAAGGATAGGGCCCCAGACCTTCGGAAATCCACCAGGCTTTTTTGGCGCTGTGCATGGGGTCGCTGTGCTTTCGGTAGTACTCAAAGACGGTGGGAAATTCAGGGTTGATGTTGAGATTCAGACCCGTTACGGTGTACTTACCCGTCATGGCCACGGTGTGCCCGTTGTAGTGTCCGGTAGGACCGTTCGCGTAGCGCATTTCTCTGAAAAGCGTTCCCTGGCTTTGAAGCGGCTGTGCGGCAATGGGCGTCCAGGGGTTGTAAATAAGGTTGCTGGTGGGCGTATTTCCGGCCAGCATGTTGGGCATGATGTTTCCGGATGCTGCCTGCCCCACTCCTTGCAGGTACATCTGGTGCACGGTTTCCTGGTTGCGAAGCCCGCCGGCAAAGAGCACAAACACCACGTGGTTTACCAGCCGGGGCTCGCTCTGGGCAAAAACACGTCCGCTGGGTAAAATGTAGGGAGCTACGAGGGTTCCTGCTGCGGCCAGCCCGGTTTTTCGGATGAATTGTCGGCGGTTCATGGTCATCTCAGTAAAAGTAGTATTCGTTGGCGAGGATAAACGCGGTGTACACCATCTCCACAGTGATGGCCTGGTCGTCGTCAATCAGGTTCACAAAAAACAGCTTCTCGTAGGGGGTGGGGTAGCGCTTGTAGAAGCGGATGTAGGTGGCTTCTACAAAGGTGTTGAGGTCGTCGCGCATTTGCTGATCGGTGGGGAGTAAAAGTTGCGGAGAGTTGAGGTAGTGGCTCAGGATTAACTCATTGGCCATGGTTTTGTCGCCGTTGGCCAGACTGATAAGCGTAAGTTTGTTCAGCTCGTTGTTGGGAATGCGCTGTCCGAACAAATCGCCGTAGAGAATGGAGATGTACTGCACGGGTGTTTTCTGGCGCTCTTTCTCTGCGCTTGAGCTGTACACCGCCACATTGTTGATTCCGTACATCACCTGATCGTAGTTCACCTCTTCGCGCACCTCTTTGTGGCAGGCGGTGAACAACAACAGTATGGGTAGAAGCCACCTAAAAACCCGCATATTCGTCGGTTTTGAGAACGGTAGTTTGCAGTTGTTTCAGGTCGCCGGTTTGGGCCAGCAGTGCAGAGCCTTGTTGTTGTTCCAGGGCGTTGGGCGAGCGTTGCAGCAGTCGTTGGTACTGCTCTCTTACCCGGCCGCTGTAGAACTCGGGCGTATGGGTTACGATGTGTACAAAATCGCCTTTGCTGCTGCCGCTTTGCTGCAATAGCACAGTGGAGAGCCCATCTACCATTTCAACCCCGCTTTGCAGTTCGCTCAGGGTAGGGTAGCGCTGAAAAAGGTTTTCGAAGCAGGATATCACCATGTTTTCGCTTCCCATATTTATTTCGTCGTAAATGGTGTTGTAGCAGAACCTTCCGTAAAACTCGTTGATGGAAATCACGCCTTCTGCGAGCATGGAGTCGGCCTGCACGAGGTTCAGCATTTTGGCACTTTCAAATTCAAGGTATTGGGCCAGCAGCGTTTCGCCGTTTTGGTAGTACTGGTCAATCACAATCTCATAAATGGCTATTTGCTCCAGGATTTCGCTGCGGGGCACTCCGTTGATAAGCTGCACGGCGGTGTAATTCCAAAGGTTTTGGTAGTATTCCTCATCGTCCATCAGGTTGAGGATAAATTCCTCGCGCGCTTCGATGGTGAGTCCGCCGGACTGCAATGTGGACACGCCTTGCTGGATAACTTCCAAGGAGGGTTGTTCTCCGCGAATATCAATATAGAGCCGCCCCACGTAGTTTTGTACCTGAAGCGAGGTTACACCGCTGTAATCAGGGGGTTGGTTGCCTTCAACAAGGTACACTTCGTTGATTTCGTGAATCTCTGTTTTCTTGCATCCCTGGCTACACAGCGCAAGGCTCAATAGCAGTAAAAAGAATCGGTTCATTGGGAGCGGCGTCTTTGGAACACCGAAAGTAGGTATTTGTATTG
>REDV01000004.1 GCA_007695365.1 Cryomorphaceae bacterium
AAAAAAATCGGGTACATGTGAATGCGCCCGATTTCAACGTTAGGTGTTATTAGCCGAAGGTAGAGATGCGCAGCCGAACGATCATAGGGTTACAGCATGTTTAAATCCCTTGCGGCTTGATTTCATGCGGATGCCCTAAAGGATCTTAAATCAGCTCCTTCGTCACTATTCTGAAAGTTCTCCTTAGCTGTTCAGCATCACCGGCATCACAAGCATCAGCACATCGGTGTTCTCGTCGGTGCCCTGCGGGATGATAATACCTGCGCGGTTGGGTGCGCTCAGCTCAAGGCTTACTTCGTCAGCTTCAATGTTGTTGAGCATATCGAGCAGGAACTTGGAGTTGAATCCAATTTCCATATCGTCGCCCTCGTAACTACAGGTGAGGCGCTCATTAGCCTCGTTCTCGTAGTCGCGGTCTTCGGCTGAGATGTTGAGTTCGCTGCCCGAAATTCTAAACCGCACCTGGTGTGTGGTTTTGTTTGAGAAAATAGCCACGCGGCGCACTGAGTTCAGAAATGACCCCCTGTCTATGGTCATTACGTTGGGGTTCTCTTTAGGAATAACTGCCTCGTAATTGGGGTACTTGCCATCAATCAACCGCGAGATAAGCGTTACATTATCAAAAGTAAAACCTGCATTGGTTTGGTTGAAAGAAATCTTCACTTCCGCGTCAGTGCTGGAAAGAATGTTTTTCAGCAGGTTGAGCGGTTTTTTCGGCATGATGAATGAAGCTTCACTTTGTGCTTGGGCGTCAGTACGGGTATAGCGCACCAGCTTATGGGCGTCGGTTGCTACAAACCGCACGTGATCTTTGGATAGCTCAAAAAACATCCCTGACATCACCGGCCTCAAATCGTCATTTCCTGCTGCAAAGAGCGTAGTGTGGATGGCCTCGGCAAGAATGTCGGCGTTTAGATTCACTTCGGTAGGATCTTCAATAGAAGGATTCTTCGGAAACTCGTGTCCGTTCTGGCCGGTAAGACGGTACTTTCCTACATCCGACGAAATATCAATGGCAAAGGTTTTCGAATCCACACTGAACGACAACGGTTGCTCCGGGAAGGTTTTCAGCGCATCGAGCAATTTTTTGGCCGGAATGGCTATCAGGCCTTCGTCGCGTGCCTCCACTTCCATGGTTACAGTCATGGTGGTTTCCAGGTCCGAGGCTGTCAGTGTCAGTTTGTTGTCCGAGGTTTCGAACAGGAAATTATCCAGAATGGGAAGGGTGTTGGAAGTGTTAAGTACACCGCTGAGCAACTGTAGGTGCTTGAGCAAAGCAGTACTTGATACGATGAATTTCATGTCTTTGGTTTAACGTTGTTGTTCATCCTCCCGGGTCGTGTGGCACATGGTACACTGGAGCCTACCAACCGGCCGAGGGGTTACAAATATAGGGCTTTAGCACCGCTGCCCAAGGATGATTTATCCACAGTATCAACTCTGGTGTTTAAAACTCCAAATCGCCTGTAAATGTGTGCTTGGGGGTTAGAACTCCGTCCCAAACATAGCGCTGTGCCCTGAACAAATACTCGCCTTCCATGGTGCCGTACAAAATCTCGCGGTCAAAGGGAGCAAGGGTCTCGCCGTCGTCAAGGGTTTGACCCTCGGGTGGAGGCCGCAGGAACAACTTCACGTGCTTGTTCTTTTCCGGATTTTTGGCTTGCACGCGCACCTCAAGATGGGGGTTGAGAGCCAGAACAGAGTCAATCTGATGTTCCTCAAAGGCAAGATCCCAGGTTTCGCATGAAACACGCCTGAATTGCAGCAGGTAATCCTGCAGTGCCAAGGTGTCGAAGGACGGTACAGGAGTGTTGTCAGGGAGGCTGTACATTTTGAGTTTCGACGGGTCGCTCATATCCACCGCATACGACCATTCGGGGTGCACGTGGTTCCATACCTCCACACGCTCCATGTCCATTTTGGGATAGCGCAGGATGGTTCGGTCGCGCCAGTCCTTTTCGTCCACAAAAAACCGCGAGGTGAGGTAGCCGTAAAACCCTTTCATGGTCATTACGTAGGGGGTTTCCATTCTGCCTTTTTTAGGGAGCTCCAGCAGCATATAGGTGCCCTGCTGGTCGGGAGTCATGATACCTACATAGTAGGCTTTTATCAGCTTGTCTTTCTTGTCGAACACCTCCACGTAGCTGTGGCGCCCGGCCAACATCCGAATCACGTTTTCGCGGCTTCCCGACGAAACCGGGTGCTTGATTTCGAGTAGGTGCAGGGTTTTGAGAATAAGATCTATGCCGTCGCGCCGCGCGGGGTATTTGCCATTGATCATCCACGTTGGCGATTCGAGCCTCGACAAGCTGGCCGTTACCCCGTTGGCACTGGTAATGTCAATGCGTCCCACGGCTGAGGTGTCTGCAATGGCAAAATCAGCCGTAGTAAGCGGTGTTGCAGCAGAGCGGTCGTCCTGCATCAGGTACCACACAACGCCTACAATCACAAGGGCAAGCAATAAGAGTATCAGTGTTTTTTTCATGTTATGAGCTGTATTTTCGTCTGCGAATCATCCACTGCAAACCTCCCAGCAATACAATCAGCAATACGGGCAGTGCAATATTGAGCATCTGCCATTGGGTGCGTTCCGCCAGCAATCGCTCCTGGTCCAACTGCCGTAAACTGGTGTTGCGCGAGCGAATAGCGATGAGGCTGGCATCACCCAGCATATAGTTCATGGCATTTACCAGAAACTCGCGGTTTCCGTACATCTTGCGCCCGGCGTAGCGATCAAAGCCAAGGGGGTAAAACTGTTCGCGGGAGCGCCGAACTTCATTGCGGCCCACATCGCCGTCGGAAACCACAAGCATACGGGTAGGCGAGCTCTGCTCTTTAAAACCAAACTCCTCGTCCTTAACAAGAAGGGGTGAGATTCGGTTTTTGAACGATGATTCAAACTCACCTTCCAGCAGCACGGCCACCGGTTGATTCGGGCTATTGTTGTTTCCAAAGTCGGGGTTGATACGCACAATGTTCAAACTCACCCGCACCGGGCTGCGCATGATTCGGGTGTAAGGGGATGTGGTGAGCAGCACGGTTTTGCGCACATCTTTTCGCGGCAAGGTGTCGATGCTGCTTACAAACTCCATCACAATGGGGTCGAGGTTGCTCACAATGGGGTGATTCAGCTCCGGAATGATGAGGGGTTTGAAATACCAGGGGAAAAACTCCATTTGCTGCTGATTTCCCATGGGGCCTGTCATGATGCCGATGGGCGCGCAGGAGCGGTCAATGAGCAGGTTTTTGTTGATGCGCACGCCGTATTTAAACAGCATGTCGTCGAGGTTCAAATCGAGCGAAAGCGCCATGGTCATATCACGTCCTTCAAGGCTGTCCATGTGAGTCTGCATTCCGTCGAGCATCCACAGCACCTTGCCCCCGTGCATCACAAACTGGTCAATGATGTACTTGTCTTTGTCGCTGACGGGCTGCGTGGGCTTGGCCACAATAAGGGCTTCGTACTTGTTTTGGCGGTAGTTGGTTTCTCCTACGCGCTCGGTCAGAGCACTGATGTTGGAGTCTAGCCGGATCCGCTCAACCTTGTAAAAATCCCGAAGCGCGCGCGTCAGGTCGCCGGCTTCGAGCTCGTCGAGGGTTCCGTAGTCGTCCAGAAATGCCACACGCGGTTTTTCGGCACTGGTAAGCTGATAAAACACGTTCATTAATTCGTACTCCAGGTTGTTGATGGAGTTTTGAATCATTTCATTGGTAGGGAGCCGCTCCTGGCTTTTGAGTAACTGAAGGGGCAGCGATTTGAGTCGGTATGAAACCGAAGCCGAAGGGAAAATCACTTTCTCGCTCACACCGTCTTTTTCACGGATTTGCAGCGTGGTATAGCTCAAGCCCAAATCCACCAACTTTTGAAAGTTCTCGTTCCGGGTTTTTTCGTCGGCAACATCGGCCGGATTGATAAACTCAAACTCCAGATTACCAGTGCTGTATGCACGCATCTCGTAGAGCTTCTCGCGGGTGGCCTGCTCTAACTTTTTGAACATGGCCGGATAATCGCCTTTCAGGTAAACCTT
>REDV01000005.1 GCA_007695365.1 Cryomorphaceae bacterium
GGACCACCGGTGTCTGCATGGTTGACATCAACGGCAATGGGATGCTGGATATCTACGTGTGCAAATCGGGACCATCGGAAAACCCTGACGACCGGCGTAACCTTCTCTACATCAACAACGGCGATTTAACCTTTACCGAGCAGGCTTCAGAGTGGGGCATTGACGACCCGGCCCACAGTACCATGGCCTACTTTTTTGACTACGACGGAGACGGGGACCTGGATCTTTTTCTGCTTAATCACCGCATCGACTTTTTGGAGAACGTGAACGTTGACCTGGATTTTCAACGCATCATTGACCCCTCAACCACCGATAAGCTGTACCGGAACGACGGCAATCGGTTTACCGATGTGACCACCGAAGCAGGACTCTCCAACAAAGCCTGGGGATTGGGAGCCGCCATTGCCGACTACAATGGCGACGGTCTTCCGGATATCTTTGTGTGCAACGATTACCGTCAGCCCGACCACCTCTACCTCAACAGCGGTGACGGCACTTTTCGCGACGGTATTCTCGATCATTTTGGTCACATCTCCTTTTACAGCATGGGAGCCGATGCCGCCGACTTCAACAATGACGGCCATACTGACCTTGCGGTGCTCGACATGGTTTCGGAAGACCACGTGCGCTCCAAACGCATGATGGCAGCCATGAGCACGGCCAATTTCCGCGAGATGGTTGACATAGGTTACCACCACCAGTACATGTTCAATATGCTGCACCTGAACCGCGGAAACGGCGATTTCAGCAACATTGCCCACCTGGCCGGAGTGGCCAAAACCGACTGGAGCTGGGCGCCCCTGTTCGCCGACCTCGACAACGATGGCTGGCTCGACCTTATCATCACCAACGGCATTGACAAGGACGTAACCGACGTTGATTTCAAAACCGAAATTGAACGCCGCTTTATGATGGGGCAGCCCATGTCTTTTCAGGAAGCCATGGAGCGCTGGCCGGCTGCCAAAATCCCGAATTACGCTTTCAGGAATACCGGTGATCTGAGGTTTGAAAACGCAACCGCAAACTGGGGGCTCAACCGCCCGGTAAACTCCAACGGCATTGTCTACGCCGACCTCAACAACAACGGTGCGCTCGACCTCATCATCAACAACCTCAACGACCCTGCCTCCATATATCAAAATCACAGCAAAAACAATTGGCTGCGCATTGATTTACAAGGCCCCGAGGGCAACCGACTGGGACTGGGAGCTCGCGTGGAGATTGAAACGGAAGTTGGATACCAACATCGCGAAATGTACATGGCCCGCGGCTTTCAATCGTCGGTTGAACCCGTGCTGCACTTTGGCCTGGGTGAGATTGGCACTGTAAACACGTTGCGCATCATCTGGCCCGACGGCAAAACCGAATTGAAACGCGATGTACCGGCCAACCAAAAACTCACTCTGTACCATCGCGATGCTACAGAGATGTATTCACCGACCGAAATTGAAACGCTTTTCGAGCCGGTTGATGCAACCGCAATCGGTATTGACTTTGTGCACCGCGAAAACGACTTTGACGATTTTGCACGCGAAATCCTGCTGCCTCATAAGCAAAGCACATGGGGTCCGCACATAGCTGTGGGCGACATGAACGGCGACGGATTGGACGACTTTTTTGTGGGAAATGCCAAAGGAGCAGAAGCGGCTACCTTCATTCAAACTCCGGGGGGAAAATTTGTTCGCAGCAACCATTCTCTCTGGAAGAAAGAGGCGGACTACGAGGATTTAGGCGCCCTGTTTTTTGACGCCAACGGAAACGGCCATCTCGATTTGTACGTGGTGAGCGGCGGTAATGAGCGTCCTCCGGAAGATGCCGCTTACCAGGACAGACTGTACCTGAACGACGGCAAGGGTAACTTCCAACGTGCAAGCAACGCTCTTCCTCAACTTGTGAGCAGTGGCCAATGCGTGGTGGCCGCCGATATTGACGGCGACGGCGACCTTGACCTTTTTGTGGGTGGAAAGCAATTCCCCGGCATTTATCCTTATCCCGGCAAATCGTACATACTCCGTAATGACGGTGGAGTGTTCACAGATATCACAGAGCAATACGCTCCTGAGCTCCGACACATCGGCATGGTAAGCGATGCTGTCTTTGCAGACTACAACAACGACGGACTTCCTGATTTGGCCGTAGTGTGCGAATGGTCGCCTATCATGCTTTTCAAAAGTACCGGCAATCAGTTGGTGTTTGACAGAAGCACAAGCGGACTCGAAAAAAGCAACGCGTGGTGGTACGGCATCCATGCTGCAGACATGGATGGCGATGGGGATATTGACTTTGTGGTGGGTAACCTGGGGCAAAACAACAAGTTTCAGCCCACTGCGGACAATCCGCTCCACATTTTTTGCCACGACTTTGATGGGAATGGCACCTACGACATTGTGCTCGGAAAGCAGAAAAACGGAACCCTTTTGCCTGTGCGCGGACGCGAGTGTTCGTCGGAGCAGATGCCTTTTATCGGAATGAAATTTCCCAGCTACCGCAGTTTTGCAGAGGCAGATTTGCGCGCCATCTACGGCGAGGAGGCACTTGCCCAAGCCTTAAACATGGTAGCGTATGATTTCAGCAGTGTGTACCTTGAGAATCTCGGCAACGGACAGTTCAGGAAACACGAGCTCCCTGCCCATGCACAATTCGGACCGCTGATGGGTATAGATGTGCGTGACGTGAACGGCGATGGTGTGAAGGATATCATTGGCGTAGGTAACATGTACAACGCTGAGGTGGAAACCGTGCGCTACGACGCCTGCCGCGGATTTGTGCTGTTGGGAGATGGAGATGGCGGGTTCACCTACGAGCCTCGTTCAGGGTTTTATCACTTCAGCGATGCCAGGAGCCTGGCTACCCTGAACATTGCCGGGCAGCTTCATTACATTGTTGGGGCGAATGATGGAAAACTCAGCTTTTTCAAATTGAAGGAACAGGTAGAGCCGGCACGGTAGAGATGAATCCTTCCTTTCCGCTAATTTACCTGCCAAAGTCACTCCAGCCCACACATCCCAGTTATTTACACGTTTGTTAGGGTAAAGAAATTTCGCGATATTGGCGGTTTGTTCAAGGACTTAAAACACTGAAATGCATGAGCTGCGTGGGGTTAAATTTGCCAACATACTGAAAGAACCAACCTCATAACAGCTACTTCCCGGAACTTGGGGACGCGTCGGTTTTTTACTCCCAAAAGCTTTTGACACCCGGCTTAAATAAAAGAGAATGAATGACATCAAATGTTAACCAAAACCCCGAACAAATAGCGCGCGACCAGATTGACAAAATGTTGGTTGACGCGGGATGGGTAGTACAGTCTAAGAGTAAAGTAGACCTTTCTGCCTCGCTCGGGGTGGCGGTGCGCGAATACCAAACTGATGTTGGACCCGCAGATTATGTTCTGTTTGTGAACAGAAAACCAGTTGGAGTTATTGAGGCTAAGCGCGAATCAGAAGGTGCACGACTGACAGCTGCAGAAGATCAATCCGCCGGGTACGCACAGGCTACACTCAAGTACAATTTGAATAAAGGCCCACTTCCTTTTGTCTATGAAAGTACCGGGGTGCTTACGCGATTTACCGATTACCGCGACCCCAAACCGCGCTCACGACCTGTTTTCCATTTCCATCAGCCCGAAACATTACAAGAATGGTACAGCCAGCCAGACACATTACGCGCCCGGTTACAAAAGATGCCCGAGCTGCCTGAAGTAGGTCTTCGTCCGGCCCAGATAGATGCCATCAAGAATCTCGAAACGTCGTTTAAGGAAAACAAGTCGCGGGCATTGGTGCAAATGGCCACCGGAGCCGGAAAAACTTTTACGGCGTGCACCTTTGTTTATCGCTTGTTGAAATACGCCGACGCCAAACGCATTCTGTTTATCGTCGATACCAAAAACCTCGGGGAGCAGGCCGAACAGGAATTTCAGAAATTTCAACCCACCGATGTCAACCGCAATTTTACAGAGTTGTACAATGTGCAGCGCCTGACATCCAGCTATATTGCCTCCGACAGCCAGGTGAGTATTTCCACCATTCAACGCCTTTATTCTATTCTCAAAGGAGAGGAGCTGGAAGAAAATGCTGAACTGGAAAACCCCAATGAATCCGAGT
>REDV01000006.1 GCA_007695365.1 Cryomorphaceae bacterium
GTTTTGTTTGAACGAATTCCTTCCATGCGTGTACAGCTCAGCGAATCGAGATTCGCTGTTATGAGAACCATTTTACTTATTGTGCTGATATTGTGTGCTTATGATTGCGTTCGTGCCCAACAACCCTCCTCCTCGGATTGGGAGCATTACTTCAACGCGGTGTTTTTGCCGCCCAACGATGCGATGGCCACATCGTCACTTCAGCAAATCAACAACGCAGCACTTCGTGCGGATGCAGAGCGGAATAACCTTCCTTCTCCAAGCTCTTTGGTGCAGGAAAAGGAAGAAATCTCATCATTGCCGGCTTTAGGCGCTATTCAAAATGCCCAAATGGCGGAATGGTCGGGAGATGAAGCCGCGATTCGCAATGCATGGTGCGATTATCAGCAAGACGTTCCGCTTCACCCTTTGTTGTATGACTATGCCCGCAATGTACTGCAATCGGTTTCACAAAATGGGGTTCTGCTTACTCAGGGGCATCAGGATACTTATCCGTTGCGGGTTCTTCAATCCTGCGAAGGTTATCGCAGCGACGTGGTGGTGGTGCATTTGCCGTGGTTTATTTCGTCGGACAGCTATCGGAATCAAATCGCCAAACGACTGAATGTTCAGGGCTCCTTCGAAAACAAAGGAGGCAACATTCAGCGCATTGAGGAGTTGAAAAAGGTCTCGAAGTCTGGTGTTTATCTCGCCATGACTCTTTCCAAAGATGTGCTATTGGCTTACTCATCTGCATTGCAACCTGCGGGATTGGCATTTGCGCTCGGGCATGCAGGAAACAATGCGTCGGACGCCGGCAAGGTGCTCCAACAAGTAAACTGGGATCGGGTATTGGGCGAGCTTCCCCCCTATGCCACTGCGCTGTTGCCCAATTACCTGACTGCTGTACTTCTCGACCAGCAAAATGCCGGTAGCGCGAAATATGGAAACTACGCGGCCGGTAAGTTGAAAGAGGCGCTATACGAGCGGACCGGTTTGCGGAAAACCGGCGAAAACTATCTACAAGGCAGGTGATGTTCGTACGCCGACAAGCATACCACAATTACAGCGATGAAGCACTGATGGAAGCCTGTGCATCGGGCGACGAACGGGCTTTTTCGGTACTGTATGACCGCTATGCCCAGCCGCTGATGGGTTATTTCTGGCGTATGTTGTGGAAAGACCGCGAACTGGCCGAAGACCTTGTGCAGGATCTGTTTACCAAAATTGCGCGACGGCCTCAACTCTACCAACCCGGAAAACCTTTTAAAACCTGGCTCTACAGCGCGGCCAACAACATGTGCAAAAACGAGTACCGCAAGCATGCTGTTCGGGAGCGCGGCAGGGATGTAATCATGAACGGACAACCCGCTGTGGCAGCTCCCGAGAGTGCAGACAAGATGGACCGCGAAATGTTTCAAAAAGCCTTGAACGACGCGCTCAACAAGCTCGATGAGAAAGAGCGCGAGGCTTTCGTGCTGAGGTTTCATGAGGAACTAAGTGTGAAAGAAATTGCCGGAATGGCTGAATGCTCAGAAGGCACCATTAAATCGCGGCTGCACTACACCCTGAAGAAGCTGCACAAGCACCTTCACGTTTTTCACCCAAATCTTCAGCAACCATGAAAGAATCCTTTCCATACGAATTAGACCAGTTGTTGATGCAAAAGTCATTTGAAGCGCTCAATGCATCCGAGCGCGCATTTGTGCTCACGCAGGTAGATGACGAAAAGATGTACGAAGAATTGCGGGCGGTACTTCTGGCTTCGGTGGAAGGACTTCGCGAGAAGGCTCCGGCTCTTTCGGCTGCATCCAAAGAGCGCGTAATGGCTGCTTTTCGTGCAGAACACGCCCAAACGTCCTGGTGGCAAACCGGAATATTTGCTCCTGCCTACCGGCCTTATTTTGCATGGGCTGCTGCAAGTGTATTGCTGTTGTTGGGAGTTTTTCTGTGGTTGGATCAGCCCGATCAGGCGCCGGTTGCCGTGGAGCCACAGGTGGAAAAACAGCCTGCACCTGCTGCCAAAATAGATACGTTGGAGGAAGCGTTCAGAGAAACGACAGCTGATGACATAACAATGACGACGGAGCGGCTTGAGGAGATCGAAGAAATTGCCACTAAAGCGGTTGAAGATTCTGAAACAACGGACCCAGAAGAGGTTTTTGCGGATGCTTTGCACGACGACATGCAAGAGGAAGAACTTCACACCGCTGTTCCTGAAGTTGCCGAGGTTACCATTGCTGAGGACTCCTTTGTAGCATCTGAGGAAATTGAGGTGATTGAGCGCACTGAAATTGCCCCACAAACGGATGATTTTGCTGCTCACTCACTGTCAAAAAGTGCAGTCCCCCGCGCTGTTTCTTCGCTCCACGACGCTGCTCCCCACCCACCCACCCCAGTCAATCAAACCCTGATCAACACGCTCTTCACCGCCCGCTGAGTCACCCGCTCAAAAGACCTAACTTTGTCGCTGAAACTTCCATTGTACTATCGTGTTGTTTTCTAAACCTCTTACCATGCGAACACGCTTTCTCTTTTTTGCGCTTCTTTCGCTTGCTGTGACACTCGCATGCAACAAACCCGACGAACCGGAGCCGGATCCTCCTCCTTCTGCACCGCAAGAAGCTTGCAACAGCACGGACAATGCTTTCAATGAAAAGGTATTGCCTGTTTTTCAGAGTTCCTGTGCCATGAGCGGATGCCACAGCAATGCATCTGCTGCGGGCGGATACAAGCTCAATTCTTACGATAATATCGTCCAAAGCATCGAAGGCAATGAAGCACTTTTTCTGGCCTCCATTAACTTTGAAGGCAACGAATTTTCCTGGATGCCCCGAAGCAATGCCAACGACCCCGCCCTGCCCGAAGACAAACTTCCGGAAGATGATATTTGGCAGATTGAGTGTTGGATCAGTCGCGGAATGCCCAACGATTAGTCCCTGCCATGAAAGTTATCGCTCCGGGAATTGTTCTTATTCTGTTTATCCTGCTGGTTGACCTCTACACTTACAAGGGCCTGCGGGTGTTAACGGCCAATATGAAGCGTCGTGGGCCGCGAAACGCTCTGCACATCCTGTACGGACTCGGAACGCTGTTCAGTATTCTGGCCACCATCTGGATGACTGCCAACATCCAGAACGTGCATGAAGCGCGTGATTATCGCATCTTCTTTACCCTGTCAGGATTGGTGATGCTTTTGATTGCGCCCAAGTTTTTGTTTATGGCTTTTCACCTCGCCGAGGATGTGCTGCACGTGATTCGAAAGGTGTTGGCCAAACCCGGAGAAGCCGAAAATGGTGGAAACGGCATTACGCGAGCCCGGTTTCTGAGTCAGATTGGGCTGATGTTGGCGGCCATTCCCTTTTTGGGTATGATTTACGGCATGTTGCGCGGACGGTTTGCCTTTCGCGTGGTTGAACAAAAAGTGACCAGCGGCCGACTTCCAGGCTCCTTTGACGGATTTCGGATTGTGCATATTTCCGACGCCCACCTCGGCAGCTTTTACGGCAATTACGAAGCTGTGCGTGAGGGATTCAGTATGATTAATGCGCTCAAACCCGACATGATTGTATTTACCGGCGATATGGTAAACAACTACGCCGACGAAGTGGACGGTTGGGAGCCTTTTTTCAGCGCGTTGCAAGCCCCTTACGGCAAATTTGCGGTACTGGGTAACCACGATTACGGCGATTATGTGCCTTGGGAGAGCGAAAAAGAAAAAGCCGACAACCTGAAGAAACTTATGTCGCAAATCAGGCAAATGGGTTTTACCCTGCTGATGAATGAGCACCTGAATGTTGAACGCAACGGTGAGCACATCACGCTGGTGGGCGTTGAAAACTGGGGGCGCGGGCGCTTTGCCAGATATGGTGACCTGAACCGAGCTATGAAGGATGTTCCGCAGCATTACAAAATTCTCCTTTCGCACGACCCCAGCCATTGGGACGCGCAGGTGCTGGGCCAAACCGATATTGACCTTACGCTGAGCGGGCACACGCACGGTATGCAGTTTGGCATAGAGGTGCCCGGCATCAAATGGAGTCCGGTGCAGTATCGTTACCCCCGCTGGGGAGGCCTCTACCGCGAGGGTAAGCAGCATCTTTACGTTAACCGGGGCTTTGGCTATATTGGTTTTCCCGG
>REDV01000007.1 GCA_007695365.1 Cryomorphaceae bacterium
GGTGAATGTAAACCAAGGCTCTGAAGGGGTTCTTCTAAAACAGGCGGGGACGCCTTGTGAACTAACGCGTAGCGGGACGCTACGCTGAACAGAGATTCATCAAATAAGACCATCACACAAGCACCGCTGCGCTCATGCTTGCGCGAGATGGGGTGATTAGTAATGAGCCAATGAGACGATTGGCCGATGAGACGATGGGCCGATGCGCCAAAGGCCGAATGAACGGGCCGTGCCAAATCGAAATCTCTTGCGCCAATCTTTATTCAAACTTCGTTTAGTCCCGAAATCGGGGTGGCAGAATATTACCTTTGCAGCAGCACGCAAACTGCCATCATGGGAATTCTTCTGGCCAGTATTGATATCCCGATTCTCAAGGAGATCGTTATCATCTTCGGGCTGTCGGTGGTCATCATTCTGGCCTTTCAAAAGCTGAAAGTTCCGGCTATCATTGGTTTTCTAATTACCGGTATAGTGGCTGGTCCGCACGGTCTGGGCATTATTCAGGCAGGCGAAGACATTGAAATCCTGGCCGAAATCGGCGTGATTTTTCTGCTCTTTGTAATTGGTATTGAATTCTCGCTGAAGAGCTTACTGGCCATTAAGCGCACGGTTTTTTGGGGTGGTCTGATGCAAGTTGGGCTTACCATAGGCATCACCGCACTGGTCACTTTGGCGCTGGGTAAGCAGTGGAGCGAGGCCGTTTTTGTTGGTTTTCTCTTCGCCCTCAGCAGTACGGCCATTGTCTTAAAAATGCTGCAGGAACGCGGTGAAACCAACGCGCCGCACGGACGCATTGCAGTTGCCATTCTCATCTTTCAGGATTTGATTGTGGTACCTATGATGCTGGTGGCACCATTGATGGCCGGTAACGCCGAAAACGTGTGGGTAGATTTGGGCATTATGGGCCTGAAGGTGGCACTGGTGCTGGCGCTTGTCATTTTGTTCGCGCGGTATGTAGTGCCCCGTATTCTGGATGCCGTGGTAAAAACACGAAGCCGCGAGCTCTTTATCCTCACCGTTGTGGTGCTTTGCTTTGCCACAGCCTGGCTTACTTCGGTGGCCGATCTCTCCCTGGCGCTTGGGGCCTTCTTTGCCGGATTGGTGGTGTCGGAATCTGAATACAGCCACCAGGCAACCGCCAATATTCTGCCCTTCCGCGAAATCTTTATCAGCTTTTTCTTCGTGTCGGTGGGTATGCTGCTGGACGTGGACTTTTTCATTTCGCACTTTACCCGTATTCACCTGCTGGCACTGCTTGTGGGTGCTGCCAAATTTGCCATTGTATTCTTTACAGCCAAAGTGCTTCGGTACCCCACACGCACGGTCATTATCAGCGGCCTGTACCTGTTTCAGGTAGGTGAATTTGCCTTTGTGCTTTCGTTGGTTGGGATTCAGGCCGGGCTGCTCAGCGGACTGGTTTACCAGTACTTTTTGGCTGTGTCTATCATCACCATGGGAGCCACTCCGTTTATCATCAACTGGGCGCCTGCCATTGCCGACAAACTGCTGCGCACACCCGTGCCCAAACCGGTACGATCTACCCTGGAGGGCATGACCCGTAAAAAGGCAGAAACGATTGTTGCTGAACAGGACTTTGAAGACCACCTCGTGATTATTGGTTACGGGCTGAACGGACAGAATGTAGCGCGCGCCGCCAGAGAAGCCGACATTCAATATGAAATTGTGGAGCTGGATCCTGAGCGCATTGCCGAAGCCAAATCAAAAAATGAGCCCATCGTCTTTGGCGATGCATCCGAGGATCTTATTCTGCATCACGTCAATGTGCATAAAGCACGGGTAGTGGTCATCGCTATTTCTGACCCGCAAACCACCAGGTTGATCGTCAGTCGTATCAGGGAGTTTACTGAAACGGCTTACATCATTGTCCGGACGCGCTCGGTGCGCGAGATTGAAGAAAACATGAAGCTCGGTGCCGACGAAGTGATTCCGGAAGAGTTTGAGACGTCTATTGAAATCTTTACAAGAGTTCTGCGGAAATACCTCGTTCCCACGAGCGAAATCCAAAAGTTCATCACCCGGATACGAGCACACAACTACGAGAAATTCCGAATGGGCCCATCGCCGGAGGAATTGGGGCTGCATATCAATCCCACCATGCATATTCCAGACATGGAGATAGCCACCATTCGTGTAGCGCAGGAAAAAAACGCTGTGGTGGGCAAGCGCTTCGGCGAATCCGACCTGAAGTCAAAATACAACGTTCATGTGCTGGCCATCAAGCGCAACGACGATTACATTACTGATGTCGGGTCAGATGAGGTTATCCGCTACCAGGATGTACTCTATCTCTTCGGGCCACCGGAGCAGATTCTGGAAATGAACAGGTATTTACGGCTATGAAACGCAGTAACAGCTGTGTAGCGCAGGAGGCGCTTAGGTTTTTATCCCGCTGCGGAAATAGTTTTAAACAACAGCTTCACGTGTAACCTGCGAGTGTAATTTTCACGTCTTTTTGTAAACGACGTATGCGAATCATATTTGTAAATCACGCGTGTTACCTGCTGGAGCACGGTGATGTAAAGTTGCTGCATGACCCCTGGTTAAGCGGCAGTGCCTTTCACAATGGTTGGGCATTGATTGCGCCTTCGGCATGGTCTTATGAACGTTTTGCCGAAGTAACTCACATCTGGTTTTCACATGAGCATCCGGATCACTTTTCTCCGCAGGATCTCAAGGCCATCGCACCTGAGCACCGGGCCGGAATAACCGTGCTCTTTCACAAAACCCGTGATCGTAAGGTGGTTGATTATTGCCGTAAGCTGGGGTTTGGCGAGGTGATAGAACTTGGAGATGGCTGGTTTGATTTGTGCCCCGAGTTTTCAGTCATGAACAGGCCTCACACCGATGGAGATTCGTGGTTGTGTGCACGCGTAAATGGGCACTACGTTTTGAACATCAACGATTGCAATCTGGAGAGTGATGCTGCACTTCGCGCCATTCTTAAGGTCATCGGTGGGCATCCAGAAGTATTGCTAACCCAGTTTTCGTACGCCAACGCCGCCGGAAACCGTAACGATACAGATATCCGCAGAGAACTCGCAGCCTCTAAGCTTGCCGAAGTTTCGCGCCAGATAAGGGTATTGATGCCAAAATGGGTGGTACCATTTGCCAGCTTTATCTGGTTTTGCCACGAGGAGAATTTTTATCGCAACGATGCTGTAAATCCGGTGGGGCTCGCCGCTCAAGCCATAACTGAAGCGGGTGCACGCCCCTTGGTAATGTTCAACGGTGATACATGGTCGCTTGGAGAGGATCATGATTCGGAATCAGCTGTGCTGGCATGGGAAAAAGCCTTCAGCGAACATGTGCGGCCTGAACTCGTATTGAAAGCCGCGAAGATTGAGGTGGACGAATTGCTCAATGCGGGGCAGCATTTTTGTGATACACTTCGAAACCAAAATGCATCCTGGATACACAAGGTGCTTAAGCCAACAACCATCTTCATTACCGACCTGAACCTTGTCTTTTCGCTGGCACCATGGCATTTCCGTCTTGCGCCTGAAATGAAGCCGGAGTTTTGTGATGTTCATCTTGGTTCAGAGGCTATGCTGTATTGTTTTAAACATTTGTGGGGTGGTTCTACTTTACGCATCAATGGCCGGTATGAAGCGCCGCTTAAAGGTCGGTTCAATCGCTTCAAGCGGTACTTCAATATTGCTCAGCTGAACAACGAGGACTACTCGGTTAATCTTGGTTTTGCTCTGCAATATCTTTTCAGGGTGATCCAAGAAAGGCTTCGCGCCTGAATACGGAATTAGGGTCTGTTTTTAACCTCTACCTCACCAGTGTTACATGCCCGGTAAAAACATCGGCCTCGGTGCGGTAGAGTGATTTTACCTTCACCTTCCAGGTATATACCCCGTCGGGGGCGTAGTGGGTGCCGTTCATGCCGCTTCCGTTCCACTTCTGGTTTACGTCGTTGGTGTAGAACACGGTTTCGCCCCAGCGGTTTACAATGAAGAATTCATAGGTTGAGGGATCAATACCTTCCATTACAGGTCCGTAGAGGTCGTTGATGCCGTCTTCGTTGGGGGTAAAGGCGTTGGGCATATAGAAGATAAAGTCTCCGTGAATTTCCAGCGGTAAGCACACCTCGTCGGTACACCCGTCAAAGG
>REDV01000008.1 GCA_007695365.1 Cryomorphaceae bacterium
CGTTAAAAATTGGTTGTTACGAATTTAATCATTATCAACCAAAATGCATCAAAAAAAACCCCGACCTGTGCAGATCGGGGTTTGATAGGTTGAGATGTGTGCAATTACTTTCTGCCTGATTTTCCTCTCCACTGGGCGATGTTCTCATCATTCATTTTGGCGTAGTTGTCATAACCGGCTTCGATGGCCATGGCTTTGCTTTTCTCAGCAGTGGCAATGGCTCCTTTAAAATCGTTGTTGGCTGCCTGAGCACGCGAGAGGGTGATCAGGTTCCAGAATGT
The DNA here is from genome assembly GCA_007695365.1 of Cryomorphaceae bacterium. Classification (NCBI taxonomy): domain Bacteria; kingdom Pseudomonadati; phylum Bacteroidota; class Flavobacteriia; order Flavobacteriales; family Cryomorphaceae; species Cryomorphaceae bacterium. The sequence continues at coordinate 282 of REDV01000008.1, forward strand.
TTCGCGAATCTGGGTTGATTTGGTAGCCCACTCCAGTGCTTGCTTCGCGTCTTTGCCGTTGTCGAGATACCAGCGAGCAGAAGTGTTGTACACCCCGTAAGCGTTCTCAATCTCATTGATTTTGGCGAGGATATTCTCCTCGGCTTTGGCGTCCACATCTACCTCTACCTTAAAACAGGCGCGGGTTTCTTCCCACACCATGCACACGTCGCAGCTGGTGTCGGTAAGATTGTCAACGGTAAAGGTGAAGGTCTCTGTGTGCGGTACTTTCTGGGTGCGCACACGAATGCGAAGCGACTCCTCGGTGTCCTGGTAGTTTCCGGTTCCCCATTGATCGAGATTGGTGTTAAACATGATATCCCATGCATCCTGTCCGGGAATAGAGAACAAAGCATAGTCACCGGCAATCAGATCCTGGCCGTTTACTTTCACATCAGTGCTGAAAGAAATAGCAGATGCTTTGTTGGCGCCTGTGCGCCACATTTTATCGAAAGGAACCAGGTCGCCATAGATTTTTCTGTTTTTAGCACTTGGGCGGCTGTATTCGATACGAACTTTGGTAAGTCCAACTTCCTGCTTTACCACACCCATTGGGCTGGGTTTGGGAAGATCCTGTGCCACAAGGGCAGAACCTGCGAAAAGGGCAATGGCAATAAGTGATAATCGTTTCATGTTGCTCAGTTTTATATTGGGGCATAAAACTAAGCAAAACGGGCGGTTATCAAGCCACTTTCAGCTTGCTGATTTCAGCTTTGGAGAACTTCTCACGCGCGTAGGCCAGGGTAACCTTCAACTCGCGTGTGGCGCCGTCGGAAGGTATTTCATACATGGCATCGGTCATAATAGCCTCGCAGATAGAGCGCAAACCACGGGCGCCGAGCTTGTATTCCATGGCTTTCTCCACGATAAAATCCAGCACCTTCTTATCGAAACTCAAGGCCACATCATCCAGCTCAAAAAGCTTAATATACTGCTTGATAAGCGCATTTTTGGGTTCAGTAAGAATGCGGCGCAGGGTGGTTGCATCCAGCGGGTTGAGGTGGGTAAGTACCGGGAACCGCCCGATCAGTTCTGGAATCAACCCAAAGCTTTTGAGGTCTTGCGGCGAAATATAGCGCAGCAACTCATCATCTTCTATTTCGCGGGTATTGCCCGTGCCGTAACCGATGGGGTTGGTTTTGATGCGGCGCTTAATCATACGCTCAATACCGGCAAATGCTCCTCCACACACAAACAGAATATTGCGGGTATCCACCTGAATAAGTTTCTGCTCGGGGTGTTTTCGCCCCCCTTGTGGCGGCACATTCACAACGGAGCCTTCCAGCAGTTTGAGCAGGGCCTGTTGCACGCCCTCGCCCGAAACATCGCGCGTAATGGATGCATTGTCACTTTTACGCGCAATCTTGTCAATCTCATCAATAAAAACGATACCACGCTCGGCAAGGCTCACGTCGTAATCGGCTGCCTGCAGTAAGCGCGACAGTATGCTTTCTACGTCTTCGCCCACATAACCTGCCTCGGTGAGAATGGTGGCATCTGCAATGCAGAAAGGTACGTTGAGCATTTTGGCGATGGTTTTGGCCAACAAGGTTTTACCTGTGCCCGTTTCGCCTACCATGATAATGTTAGACTTTTCAATCTCTACATCATCCTCATTGCGTACCGGCTGAAGCAGGCGCTTGTAATGGTTGTACACCGCCACCGAAAGAACTTTTTTGGCTTCATCCTGGCCTATTACAAACTGATCAATGTAGGTTTTGATCTCACGCGGTTTCTGAAGCACAAGGGTGGATTCAATATGCCGGCTTGCCTTAAGAGCAAACTCTTCTTTGATGATGTTCTCGGCCTGCCCCACGCAGTTGTCGCAAATGTGCCCGGTAATACCGGCAATCAGCACATTTACTTCACTTTTAGAGCGTCCGCAAAAAGAGCATTTGATATCCTTTTTATCCATTCTGGTGTGTGGTTTGTGTCATCAGGATACGAAAAAAAGCGGGTTTGGGTTATTTCTTTGGGCGAACAAGCACCTCGTCGATCATTCCGTATTCCTTGGCCTCTTCTGAGCGCATCCAGTAATCACGGTCGCTGTCTTCCCAGATTTTCTCGTAAGTCTGACCGCTGTGCTCGGCAATGATGCGGTACAGCTCCTCTTTCAGTTTCTGAATTTCCTTGTAGGTAATTTCGATGTCGGAAGCCTGCCCGCGCGCACCTCCCATGGGCTGGTGAATCATCACACGTGAGTGCGTAAGCGCGGTTCGTTTACCGGGCGCTCCCGCGCAAAGCAGCACGGCCCCCATTGAAGCAGCAATGCCCGTACAGATGGTGGCTACATCGGGAGCAATGTACTGCATGGTATCGTAGATCCCCAATCCGGCGTACACCGAACCTCCGGGTGAGTTGAGGTAAATCTGAATGTCTTTTTTGGCATCTACCGACTCCAGAAAGAGCAGCTGAGCCTGGATGATATTGGCAATCTGGTCGTCGATACCTGTTCCCAGAAAGATGATGCGATCCATCATCAGACGCGAAAAAACGTCCATCTGAGCCACGTTCAATTGGCGTTCCTCAATGATATAGGGGGTTACCGCAGTGGCGTAGTCGTGCATCAACTGGCTGCTGATTCCCTTGTGCTTTACAGCGTATTTTTTGAATTCGTTACCGTCCATTTTCGAAAAGTTTGGGGGCTAAATTACGGATTAACCCATTGGTTGTGTATCAGCCGCGCTGAGCGAAAGCAACAAATTCCTCAAAGGAAAGTTCCTGCTCTTTGATTTTGGCTTTTTCGCGGATGGCTGTCAGCAACTTGCGCTCGTACATATCGTCGTAGAGCTTTTGCAAATCATCGCGCTTTTTCATGGCGTTTACCGCCAATTCCTTTAGCTCTTCATCTTCGGGTACGTCTATTCCGTATTGTTTGAAATTATTGGCGATAAGTCCTTTTACGTACTCCAAAACCTCATCGTGCTCCACCTTTACTTCCAGTTCGCTCAGCAGTTTGTTTTCAATCAACTGCCAGCGCAATCCCCTGGAGTATTGCGGATACTCAAGTTCGAGCTGCTCGGGTGTTACCGGTTTCTCGTTGGTGAGCATGATGAAGCGCTTGAGTAATTCATCGGGCAATTCAATCTTGAGGTTATCGTCCAGTTGCTTCATGATTTCGCGCTTAAAAAGGCGCTCACAATCGGCAGCGTACATGCGTGCGAATTCCTCGCCGAGTTTGGCGCGCATTTCCTCTTCGCTTGTCACCATCCCTTCGCCAAACACCTTGTTGAAAAGCTCCTGGTTCAGCTCAGCCTTTTCCAGGGATTTGATTTCTTTCACGTTAAAGCGAAAATTGTGCTGAATATGGCCGGTATTTCCTTCTTCCAGCCCAAGCATTCGGGCAAGGTCGCGTTCATCGGTTGACACTTTACGCGGGTCAATCACCGCGTGATCTTCGGCTTTGAGGCCCACCAGTTTCTTTTGGGTGTCTTCATCTTTCACGAACTCGATGGAGATGGTGCTTCGGTTCATGATACCGCCTTCTACAATCTCATCGTTGGCATCCAACTCCACAAAATCGCCCAGCAGCATGTCTTTGTCTGATGAAATTTCTGCATCCACCAGTTTACCGTGGCGGCGACGCAGGTTGTCCATTTCTTCGTCGATCATCTTGTCGCTCACCCCTACTTTGGTGTAGGTAAAAGTGGTTTTTGGACCAATTTCCACAGAGAACTCGGGGGCGAGGGCCACGTCGTAGAAAAACTCAAATCGATCGGGCTCATCCCAATTGGCTACTTCTTCTCTGTTTTCACTGGGAATGGGGGATCCGAGCACACGCAGTTTTTGCTCGTTGATGTAACCATTGATTGTTTCGTTGAGCATTCCGTTGATTTCATCGGCCAGCAATGATTTTCCGAAGCGTTTTTTGATGATTCCCATAGGAACCTGGCCCTGGCGAAAACCCGGCAGGTTTACCCGACGGCGATAGTCTTTGAGTGCTTTTTCGAGGCGGGGTTGGTAATCGTCTTTTTCGAGGGTGATTTTAACAACGGTGCTGAGGTTGCCTTGCTGCTCTTGAGTGATGTTCATAAAATGATGGTAAAAATCTGATTGCGAATGATTAGTTGCAGAAAGGCCGGCCGGGTACGATCATCTGATGTACCCGGCGCGGCATTTTAAAAGTGCGGATGGAGGGACTCGAACCCACACACCTCTCGGCACCAGATCCTAAGTCTGGCGTGTCTACCAATTTCACCACATCCGCATGGCCCTTCAAAATCTACAATGAACTTTTGGGGCGGCAAAGGTAGGGTTTATTTCCAATCCAAGCGGTATTCGACCTTTGCTTTTAGTAGCGTAAACGAATTTAAAACT
>REDV01000009.1 GCA_007695365.1 Cryomorphaceae bacterium
GGACCAAATACCACGGGCACACCCCACGCGGCGGCTTCACTCAGGTTGTGAATGCTCTTACCGAAACCTCCGCCCACGTAGGCCACATGGGCAAAGTGGTAGAGTCGCGAAAGCATTCCGATGCTGTCTATCACCAGCACGCGCGTGTTGTCAGTGATGGCTTCGTCAACGGAAAACAGAGCGGACTTTACAGGTAATGTTTCCAGCAGTTGTTGGATGGCGGCCTTGTGAACTTCGTGTGGCGCGATAATCATTCTGAAACCGTGATCACCCTCTTTGAGAAATGGCAACAAGGCCTGAATATCTGCCGGCCATGTGCTTCCGGCCACCACGGTTTTGTGCCCTTGGCAGAAATCACCAACCTTTTGGATGTCAGGTGGCGTTGCGCTAAGCTTCAACACACGGTCAAAGCGGGTGTCGCCGGTTTTTTGCACATGGGTAAAGCCCTTGTTGCGAAGGAGTTTTTCGGATTCTTCGTTTTGCACAAAGAAGTAATCGAAGCAGTTGAGCATTCGGTTTCCGAGCGCGGGAAAAGACCCGAAAAAATGCTGGTTGGGTCGAAAAATGCCGCTTACTAGCAGGGTGGTGCAACCATGGGTTTTCAATGATTCGAGGTAGTGCAGCCAGAAGTCGTATTTCACAAAAAGCGCGAGCGAGGGTTGGAGCGCCTGCACAAACCGCTTTGCATTCCCGGGTGTGTCTTCGGGCAGGTAGAAGATGTGATCGGCGTGGGGATACTCCTTTTGCACTTCAAATCCCGAGGGCGAGAAAAAGGTAATCACGCCGCGGTATTCGGGGTATAGTTCGCGCAGGGCTTCCCACAGCGGTCGGCCTTGTTCAAATTCGCCGAGGCTTGGGCAATGCATCCAGATGGTAGGGCGTTTTTCGGAGCATTCCCGTTCAATGTTGCCTATCACATTTTTACGGCCCGAAACCCAAAGTCGCGCCTTGGGATTCCACCATGACGTAAAGCGGGCGGCCGTGCCGTAGAGTGCAATCCCCAACCGATACAGCAAGGTCATTAGTAGAAGTAGAATTCCTGCGGTTTGCGCTTGTAAATGAGCAGCAACCAACCGGCTTTCAGTCCCACCAAACCGTCAAAGCGCTGGCGGTCGTCTTTCCCGCCGAGGTCAATATTGTAGTTGCGGAGATTCCGCGTAAAGCCCTGAAACGCCTCAAAACCGATAAAAAAGTTGGTGAGTCTCGAGTTGGAGAGATGCTGGTAACCCACAAATTGATTAAGTGTAAGGCCTCCTGTGAGCTGGTCGTAGTACTGACGCATATCCTCTTCGAACTGGGGAACGTCATCGCGGCGTGCTTCAATATGAATTTTGTGTTGAAGGTATCCCACTCCAAAACGCACCACAATTCCCGAATTGGGATTCGGACCAATTACATCAAAAACCTTTCCGATAGAGGCATTGAGCGTTATGCCACGCATATTCATAATGATTTCGGCAAAGCTGCCGTCCTGACCGATGACCTCTCCCGATTGGGTACGCATGTTCAGCAGATAGTTTTCAGGGTTTCGAACGGCGTCGTTAAACAGGTAGCCTCCGTCGAGCCCAAACGTCCAGTTTTTGCGGTTCTTGACGTTAAATCCGCCACCCAGCCGGAATGCTCCGCTGTAACGCTCGCCCATATTGCCCACCGGAAAATAGTAGCCAATACCCACTCCTACTTGCGTGAGGAGAAGCTTTTCCTTGCTTATTTCACCCTGCGAAAAAACAGAGCTTGTGCATAACACAGCCAACAACAATACAAAGGCGTTTTTCATCGTATTTCCGGCATTCGGGCTTCAAAGATAGCCATTCCGAAGTTCGTACTTTACCCCAAAGTTAACACGGATGGAATCCCTGATGATTACACCCGAAGCCGTGAAAAGTGTGTATCTTCGCCCCCTCTATGAAAGAAGCCCCCTACATGGATAAAATTCAGATGGTTGACCTCAAAGGTCAGTATCAAAAGATTAAAGACGAAGTTGACCGCGCTGTGCTCGATGTGATTGCATCGTCCGCATATATAAACGGTCCTGAAGTTCAAGCTTTTCAAAAAGAACTGGAAGCCTACATCGGCGTAAAACACGTCATCCCCTGTGCCAACGGTACCGATGCTCTTCAGGTAGCCCTGATGGCGTTGAATCTTGAGCCTGGTGATGAGGTGATTACGCCAAATTTCACTTTTGCCTCTACCGTGGAGGTGGTTGGTTTGCTGGGGCTTACCCCGGTCATTGTGGATGTGGATATCCATACTTTCAACATGGATCCTGAAGCGGTGAAGCGAGCCATCACCCCCCGCACAAAAGCCATTGTACCCGTTCACCTGTTTGGGCAATGCGCACCGATGGATGAGTTGATGGAGCTGGCCCGTGAACGTCATCTGTATGTGGTGGAAGACAACGCCCAGGCTATTGGCGCACGGTACCGCACTTCAGCTGGTGAAGAGAAAATGGCTGGTTCCATGGGCCACATCGGAACCACCTCGTTTTTCCCTTCCAAAAACCTGGGGTGCTATGGCGACGGGGGCGCCATCTTCACCAATGATGATGCCTTGGCGGCCAAAATGCGATCGCTGGTAAACCACGGGATGGGAGAGCGGTACTACTACGAAGATATCGGTGTGAACTCACGACTGGATTCTTTGCAGGCAGCTATTTTGCGTATCAAACTCCGTCGCCTCGATGATTACATCGCGGCCAGAAATCGCGCTGCGAGGGCCTATGACGAGGCGTTCAAGGATTTTGAAGCACTGGTCACGCCGGCAAGGCACCCGCAATCAACCCACGTGTTTCACCAATACACGCTGCGCACGCAAGGGATTGACCGAAATGCGCTGAAAGCACATCTGGAGGCCCACGGAATTCCTGCCATGATTTACTATCCGGTGCCGCTGCATCACCAGAATGCATACCGCCGCGACGAAATTACCGATGACCTGTTCCCTGCAACCAATCAGCTTTGCAAGGAGGTGATCTCCCTGCCCATGCACACGGAGCTGAGTGATGACCAACTCAACTTCATTACCCAAACCGTAAAAGACTTTTTAGCATCATGAATATAGCCGTTGTTGGAACGGGCTACGTTGGCCTTGTTACCGGAACCTGCTTTGCTGAAACCGGAAATAACGTAATGTGCGTTGATATAGACGCCGAAAAGGTTGAAATGATGAAGCAAGGCAAGGTGCCCATCTATGAACCGCACCTCGATGTTCTTTTTGAGCGGAATATCCGCCAGGAGCGCCTCAAGTTCACCACCAATCTTGAGGAGGCCATCAAAGATGCTGAAATCATTTTTCTCGCTTTGCCTACACCTCCGGGAGAGGATGGTTCGGCAGACTTGTCCTACATCCTCCGTGTATCGCGGCAGCTAGGCCAGATGATTACCGACTACAAGGTGATTGTTGACAAGAGTACCGTGCCGGTTGGAACCGCCGATAAAGTGCGCGAAACCATAGCCTCACTCACCGACGTGCCTTTTGATGTGGTGTCGAACCCTGAGTTTTTGAGAGAAGGCTTTGCCGTGGACGATTTTATGAAACCCGACCGCGTGGTGATCGGCGTGTCGTCCGAACGGGCAGCCAAAGTGATGGAACAGCTCTACAAGCCCTTTATCCGCCAGGGAAATCCCTTGATTGTGATGGATGAAAAATCGGCCGAGCTTACCAAGTACGCTGCCAATGCCTTCCTCGCAACCAAGATTACCTTTATGAACGAAATTGCCAACTTCTGCGAGAAAGTGGGCGCCGATGTAGACAAGGTTCGCCTCGGCATCGGTTCGGATACGCGCATAGGAAAACGCTTTTTGTTTCCGGGTATCGGCTACGGCGGAAGCTGTTTTCCTAAGGATGTACTCGCCCTTCAGCGTAGCGGACGTGAAGAAAACTACGAGTTTCAGGTGCTGAACTCCGTAATTGCCGTGAATGAAAGACAACGAACCATTTTGGTTGACAAACTCCGACGGTTTTTTGAAATGAACCTCAAGGGTAAACGCATTGCCATGTGGGGACTCTCCTTTAAACCCGATACCGACGATATCCGCGAAGCCCCCGCTTTGTACATGATTAACCAGCTTTTGGCCGAAGGTGCCACGGTAAAAGCCTACGACCCCGAAGCCATGAAAAATGTACAACGCATGCTCGCCGATCGCATCGAATACGCAGACAATCCCTATGAAGCGCTGGACGGTGCCGACGCCCTTATTATCGCGACGGAGTGGGCGGTTTTCCGCAATCCTGACTTCGAGAAAATAAGGGATTTGCTTAGCGCCCCGGTAATATTTGATGGCCGAAACCTATATGAGACCGAGCGCATGCGCGACCTCGGCTTCTACTACGAAAGCATTGGGCGCGAAACGGTAAATCCCATTCTTGAATGAAACGCGTTCTGATAACCGGGGCTGCAGGCTTTTTGGGTTCGCACCTGTGCGACCGTTTCATCGCTGAGGGATACCACGTCATTGGGATGGATAATCTCATTACTGGAAGCCTCAGCAACATTGAGCATCTTTTTGCCCATGAGCATTTTGAGTTCTGTCACCACGACGTGTCGAAATTTGTGCACGTGCCCGGTGAACTGCACTATATCCTGCATTTTGCATCTCCGGCCAGCCCGATTGATTACCTCAAAATCCCCATCCAAACCCTCAAAGTTGGCTCGCTCGGAACACACAATCTGCTGGGATTGGCAAAGGCTAAGTCGGCGCGGATACTCGTGGCCAGCACTTC
>REDV01000010.1 GCA_007695365.1 Cryomorphaceae bacterium
AGAGATTTCTCCCCCGAAATTCTTCGGGGCAGGCTACTCCGTGCTTCGTACCTCAGCACTCCGGTCGAAATGACAATAAGGGGTGGGGTTGAAAAGGATTTGGCGCGGATTCTCGTGGCTTACAATCGGAATTAAAAAGCAGGCGGGGACGCCTTGAATATGTCAGCATAGCGAGACGCTACGCTGAACTGAGTGGCCAAAGCGCAGTCCCCTCGTAGGCGCGCGGTTCAAACATTTACCAATGGGCCTTACGAACCATGCAATTTCCAGGCGTCATGCAGTATTTGTGCGTGATCAAAGGCGAGTTCCTTCTCCTGCCAGTACTGTACCAGTTCGGCTTCGGTAGCATCATCTCCGGCGCGGAGCTGCGAAAGGTCGGCTTCGGCCAGAAAAGCGGCAGAAACGGTGCGGCCGCGGGGATCGCGTCCCGGCGTTGAATAAATGCCAACCAATTGCAAGTTCTTAAGCTCGAGATTGGTTTCTTCCTTCGCCTCGCGCACACAGGCTAGTTCTACGGTTTCGTCTTCATCGACAAATCCGCCCGGCAGCGCGTATTGGCCCTGAAAAGGAGGGTTTTTCCTGCGGATCAATACCACAGCCCCGCTGGCTGAGAACACCACGCAATCTACCGTTAATGCACAGTTGAAATGAAGTGAAGTCACAGGATATCAGTGGCTGCTAAAAGCATTTTATGAAAAACAGGGCAAATTGAAAACGTTCTGTTCATTGAGCATGGTCTTAGTCATCCAAACGAATCACCGGATGTAACTGGAAATTGCCATTGCCCAACTGATGCACCGATTCGTTGGCGTCAAAATCGATGGAGAGAACCAGCAATTCCAAATCGGTAAGCGGCGCATGTACATTGATTTTTAATCCGGATTGCTGCGCACTGGGAGTCTGCAGGGGGTGGAGTGTGCTGTCAACCATCACAGAATTGTTTGGGCCAAGAATGAGTCTGATCTGGCTCACAAAACTGTAATTCACTTCCGTATCGGCAATCAACGTGTCGATGCCATTCTGCAAATCGAGCAGATTGTAGATGCCGGCATAATCTCCAAGTACAATCACCTCACCGGGGCCATTCCCTTTGATTTCCACGGCCTGTAAATCAATGTTTACCTGCTGGTAGTTGATGGGTTGGTCGTGCATGTAAACCTTAATCCTGGTGGATGAGTTGGTTCCTTCGCCCTTGTCTTTTGAACAAGCCAAAGCCGACAACAATAGTATTGCGAATAAGCTGATTGTTTGTAGTTTCATGCTGAGCGTGTTTTGGGGTTTATGACTCCGGAATATAGCATTTTTTTTGCCAACTACGCAACCATCAGCAGTCCTTTGGCAGGGCAAACGCATTTAGAGTATCAATCCAGAAGCTGTCAATGAAGATACTTCCCGACGGCTTTACCTCTTGAGAGGTGTCAGTAAGGCGTCAACTTTTTTTTGGAACTTCACTTTAGTATTGATATTCAGTTTCTTTGCGCTCGTTGCGCCAGCCTGCCGCTGGCAGGCCTCCTATTGCGTATTCCTTGCGGTTAAGAAATTTTACCGCCAGCCGTGCCGCAGGCAGGCAAGTCCCTTAGCAGGGACCGCAAACCCGCCTGCCGCGGGCAGGGAAGGCCTGCCTGCGGCATGGCAGGCGCGAAGTACGCAAGGGAGACTTCTCATTCAAAATCACTTTTAGTTGTTTTTAAATCCAAACAGTTCTAAATGCTTTTGCCCTGAGTCCTTTTGGCGATAAGGTGAAGGAAAAGCGATGTGCTGCTGAAGTAAAAACGTGTTCAAAGAAAGAACCATATTCAGTGTGCACAATTTTTTCGCTTTCGAATGATCAACTCCCGCCCAAAAGTGGCACGGATGGCAAAAAGTCGTACGAAAAAATGTCATGCAGGACGAAAAGACGTACGAAAAAATGTAAATTCGTGGTGTGGAACGAAAGATTCAGTCCTCCTTAACTGCCTGGGCAACCAGGAAAAACCGCAAGCCATTGGTGTTGATCGGGCCACGTCAGGTAGGAAAAACCTGGCTCATGAAACAATTGGGAGCCGACCAATTTCAGCAGGTGGTGTATGTAAACTTTGAACGCGAGCGGTCAATGTCCGGTTTGTTCGAGGGGGATTACGATCCGCAACGCATTGTGAGTGCCCTGGAGGTATTTTCCGGTAAAAAAATTGAAGGGGGTCAAACCCTGGTCATACTCGATGAAATTCAGGAAGCAAAAGGAGGCCTCACCGCACTCAAATACTTCCAGGAGGAGCTGCCCCAACTTCATCTTATTGCTGCGGGTTCGCTACTGGGTGTGGGCACCAAAACCACCACGTCATTTCCGGTGGGGAAAGTAGAGCTGATGCACGTCCACCCCATGAATTTCGTGGAGTTTTTACAGGCCATGGGCGAGGAAAAACTAAGCGAACTCATTATTGGCGAGAACTTCGAATTGACCCAGGTCTTTCACCAACGCCTGGTATCATTGCTGAAAGCCTATTATTTTGTGGGAGGCATGCCTGAAGCGGTGCGCACTTATGCCGAAACTGAATCGCCGCAAGATGTGCGTGCCATTCAACTTCAGATTCTGGATGCTTATGAGCGCGACTTTTCCAAACATGCACCCAAGGAAGTGATTCCGCGTATTCGACAAATCTGGGACACCTTTGTAGCACAACTGGCCAAAGAGAACAAAAAGTTTGTGTACGGACTTATCCGCACGGGAGCCCGCGCCCGCGATTACGAATCGGCCATTGAGTGGTTGATGCATTACGGACTCGTGCATAAAGTTTACCGAACATCGGCGGCAAAGCTGCCCCTCAAGGCCTACGCCGACACCAGGCATTTTAAGCTCTTTTTTCACGATGTCGGACTGCTGGCTGCAATGGCCCAACTCGATGCCCGTATTATTTTGGAAGGAGACAAGCTGTTCAGCGAATTCAAAGGCGCGCTGACGGAACAATTTGTCCTTCAGCAACTCATTGCGCAAGGTGCCGGCGCACCGTTTTACTGGACCAACGACAGCGGTCAGGCAGAAGTAGATTTCCTGTTCGAAGAAAAAGGCGTGCTCTTTCCGCTTGAAGTGAAAGCGACCGAAAATCTGCAAAGCAAATCGCTGCAGGTTTTTCACGAAAAGCACGAGGGTGTTCATTGCTATCGCACGTCGCTTTCCGATTTCCGCGAAGAGCCATGGTTGACCAACGTTCCGTTGTATGCGTTTCCGCAAAGGGTGATGTGATAATTAGCCAATGAGACCATTGAACAATGAGCCAATTGCAAGTTGAATGTTCCATTGAAACTGGGTGTCACTCTGAATGGAGCCTGCGGAATGAAGAGTCTAATGACTTGATTTTAATCGTAAAATTAAGCCGTGCAAATTGAAAGTGCCGTTTTCATTTTGCACAATTTTTTCTCTCGGTGCCGACCAAACTCCCGGGCAAAAGTGGCATGAATGGCAAAAAGTCGTACGAAAAAGTGTGCGGGTAGCAATTATCGCGTATCGCGATATGCGATAATTCCCCATAAACAACTGGCGCAAAGAGTATTCCAAATTCTGATATGGAATATGACCGATCCGCGTATTTGAGATTTCACCGACAGAAGATGTGCGCAATGAATTCAATTCAAACGGAAGGGGCATGATTTGTTGAGTGCTCTCTTGAGGTCATAGAGTGCCTCGGCAGATTTGCTCAAGCTTGGCTGTGATTTTTCTGAATCGCTGATCTTGATTTTCATGGAACAAATTGCCCAGTATTGCTTCTTGTTTGGTTGAATCTTCAAGAATATCAGAGAAGCATTTTGTCAAGTACTGTTTAACATCTTCATTGGAGGCTTGCATTTGTCCCACCCAATCTGACGTGTAATTGAGCACATAGACGATATCTTCAAAATCCCGACTGGTACGCGGATCTCTGATTCCGCGATCATAAAACGCTGTAAACTTGGTTGCCAGATAATAAGGCAATGATAAACACTTAATCGTTGTGTGCTCAATTTCGAATTGAACAAGACTATTGAAGCCCGGAGCAAACCACGGATTCGCCGGAGCCCAACCCACCGCTTTTGTGGCCATAACATCCACTTTGATGTCCTCGTATCGAAAACGACAAATCACGTTGTCTTCACTTGACTGGTGGAACCCCTTCTGATTCAATGCCTCGCGTATGGCTTCCAATTGGCCGAGACTTGCAATTTCCATAGTGATATCAATATCCTTTGTGGGGCGAACGTCATCTGCTGTCGGATCGTCGATATAAAGACTCACAATTGCACCTCCTACATACACCACTCTTTCATTGAGATCGCCCAGTGCTTGTGCAACCTTTTGGAAGCGGCTCTATTAACAAGTGTGTTTTTCAGCATAAGCGATTTTTGAGTTCCTCAATGGCCATGTTTCTTTCTCTTGCTCTGCCAACTCTTAATGCGTCGCACAATGCCATATATTCGTAAAAGTAAGGATCTTTCAAACAAGCCTCCGGCACCTTGGGATGCAAAGGTTCAATCGATTCGCCTCTCACCATACCTTCGCCGTAGGGCCACACATAGGGTTCACTACTCACAATTTCGCTTACCAGTGGCGGGGCTGCATGGGCGGTCGGTACGCCGCGGACTCTGGCACCCGGAATTTGAGGATACACATAACGAAGTCCGTGTTCCAGAAAATCGAGGATTGACAACTTCATCAGTCGCTTCTTGTCTTTGGTGATTAATCCTGCATATGCCGAACGATTCAAACTTTCGCTCACCTCGCTTGCGCTGATGCCCAACTCGATGGCCAAATCTTTCATGAGCCAGGGCTTACCCTTTTTGGCTGCTATTTTTAGCAGAATCACAATATCATGAGGACGCATCCCACTGTGTTTCTTCATCACTTTTCGATTTACAAGTGCAAATGTAGTCAAATAATTCGCAATTCGCGAATCGCGAATCACGAATGGAAGAGCAGAGGTTTGGAGAGGAATGGGTAGTATTGTGTGATGACGGATGCACTGACACGGCTTAAGCGGGCCACACACCGCAACAAGGTTTTTGGCAAAGCGCCGCATAAGCCGGTGTTGTTGTTGGGGGTGATTGAGCAAATCGAAAGCGGAAACATTAGCGGCAATCAAATCTACATTACGGCCGAACTGGTAGCAGCTTTTCAGAAAATCTG
>REDV01000011.1 GCA_007695365.1 Cryomorphaceae bacterium
TGGTTTACAACGTGGAATACCTGCACGATTTTCCATCGCACATTCACGCCTGGGCGCAAGCAGATCGTTATGCGCTGGCACTTGGTTTTGTAGAAAATGGATTGAATCTGTTTAAACCGCAAACGTTTCTCTACAATCACCAGTTTCCGGATTGGTGGACAAACCCGGGGGAACACAACATCACTGCAGTTGACTTTCCTATCCACGACTACTCAGCGGCATTGCTGATGAAAGTTACAGGCAGTACTTCACCTTTTGTTTTCAGGGTGTATGTGCTTTTATACAGCGTGTTGGGGCTTTTTTTCCTTTTTCAACTTGCCCGGAGCGTTACGCGCAGTTTTGCAGCCTCACTGTTTGTGGTGGTTTTTGCTGCTACTTCTCCTGTCTTTGTTTATTACCAGGGTAGCTTCCTGCCCACCATTCCTTCGCTTGCCAATGCCATGATTGGCGTCTTTTGTTATTATCACTACTTGAAGAATCATCGCCACCGCCATTTTTGGTGGAGTGTTGTATTCCTCACGTTGGCAGCCATGGCAAGAACCACCTTTGCTATTCCGTTGATCGCACTGTTTGGCGTGGAGTTACTGCGCGTTTTCAGGAAAGAGACCCCCTGGACTCCTAAAATTTTACCTGTTATTCTTTCATTGATGGCCATTGGGGCGTACCTGCTGTACAATGGCTACCTTCGAAATACTTACGGCTCGCAGTTTCTAAGTGCCTTTATGCCATCTGGTAGCTTCAGCGAAGCGATAGAGACCATTGAATTCACTTTCACCCAATGGGGGTGGGAGTATTTTTCGTGGTGGCATTGCGTAGTTTTCATGTTGGTTACCTTTTTTGCCTTCCTCTCTGGCTGGAGAAAGCGAAAGCATTTGCCTGAAACAATCGGTTTTTTCTCGCTCTTCATCGCTGTTTATCTCTTTGGCTGTCTGTGTTTTGCTCTGCTGATGATGATGCAGTTTCCCGCACACGACTACTATTTTCTCGATACTTTTTACCTACCGATTGTACTGATCTTATCTCATGTTGTGGCCACTTTGAATCGAAATGCAGATTTCAGAAACAATAGGTTCACAGTATGGTCATTATCTTTACTGGCGACGGTTTTGCTCCTGTTGGTGCCGATAGATTCACAACAAAGCAGGCGGGAGACGGGGCCTTGGGACAAGTCTATGGCAACCCATCGAAATTTTGAAGGTGCAGCAAGCTTTCTTGATTCATTAGGTATTCCCGGAAGCGCTAAAATATTGGTGGTAGATGCGGTTGCACCCAACCTTCCGTTTCTGCACATGGAACGAAAAGGCTTCGCGGTGATGATGCCTACCGAAGCAAACATTCAGTCCGCCCTGCATTGGAACTACGATTATGTGGTTGTTCAAAATGAGTTCTTTCTTCCTGTGGTTTATAAGAATTACCCACATTTCATTGATAGGGTGACTTTTGTTGGGAGCAACAAAAAAATCACAGTGGGGCGTAAAGGCCATGCGGGTCGGCAAAGTCTCACAGATTTTCTTGGATTGAAGCCTGAGCGAAAAATAGGGGGCTATCAATTGTCATTTGAAAGCTGGCCGGATTCATCCTGGAAGAATGTAATTATATCCCCAACGCATGCATTTATGGGCAGTCAGTCGGGGGTTGTGAACTCCGAAACGGAATATGGTTTAACACTCACCCTGCCCTATACGAGTGGTTCAAATTTAACACCTGCCACGTTGTTCTTTTCCGGTTACTTCCTTACCGAATCGGATGCAGAGGTAGAAGTCGTTGTTTCCATCAGTTCAGGAGCCCAAAATTTATTTTACCAGGCACAATCTCTACGCGATTGGATGCCAGACCATGGTGATTGGACACCAATTCCGCTTCTTTTCGGTCTGCCTGCTGTGCAATGCGAACAATGCGAATTAGCTGTCTACCTTTGGAACAAGGGTGGTGCCGAATTGTATTTTGATGAAATAGACATTGTTCTTTACCGCTAACATCGAGGTGGTTGCGTCTTTCATGGGATGGTCGAAATTGAGCTTCAAGAACATCAGAATAATCAGGGTTTTCCTACATTAGCGTGCACTCAGCAATTTTAGAACACAGATCAAAAAGCCATGCGAAAGAACTTAGATCAATACATCGGATGCATCCTCGGAGGTGCCATTGGGGATGCACTTGGCGCACCCATTGAGTTTATGTCGGCAGAGGAGATTTTTGCCCGATTTGGCTCACGTGGTGTGCAGCAATATGTTGAGCACGAAGATGGACGCGGCGAGTTTACCGATGACACGCAAATGCTGCTCTTTACCGCTGAGGGGCTGTTAAGAGCATGGCAACGATCAGTGGCCAAAGGAATAGGCGGGGCAGAAGTAAGCATCACGTGGCATTCATACCTGCGATGGCTTAAAACGCAAGGGTATGAAAAACCGGCCGGGGTGCAAACACACGGGTTTGAAGACGGCTGGCTTATTCATCGCCGCGAGCTCCATCAACAGCGTGCTCCGGGCAATACTTGTCTGGCAGCTTTGCGCAGCGGAAAAATGGGCACTGTAAAAGAGCCCATCAACAACAGCAAAGGCTGTGGTACTGTCATGCGAATAGCCCCTGTGGGTTTGGTCTTTACGCACGATCCGGAACTGGCATTTATCAAAGGGATGGAGTTTTCTGCCATAACACACGGACATCCCTCAGGTTACCTGAGCGGTGGGGTCTTGGCCATGGTTTTTGCACTTATGGTTCGGGGTGATAACCTTGAGAATGCCATTGAAAAATGTCTGCAAATATTGCCGCGCTTTGAGGGCCACGAAGAAACCAAATCGGCTGTGCTCAACGCGATAGAAATCCACAGGGAATTTGAAGGTAAAGATATTAGCTACAAGGAAATTGAAAGCCTCGGAGGTGCCTGGGTAGCCGAAGAAGCACTCGCCATTTCTCTGTTGTGCGCCTTGCATTATCCCCATGATTTTGAAAAGGCGGTCCTTACGGCAGTGAATCACAGTGGCGACAGCGACAGTACGGGTGCCATCACCGGAAACCTTGTGGGGTACATGGTTGGCGAACGTGGTATTCCCGAAAACTGGATTCGCGACCTGATGAACGCGCACATCGTTCGGCAAATAGGAGAGGACCTCCACACTGGGGTTAAAGGCGGCACCTATACCGTGGACGATGAGTGGTGGAGCAAGTACCCCGGTTATTGAGGTAGTTCTATAGTAAAACACCTCCTTGCCCTATTGGAGCAAGGGGCTTTTGTTCTTTTGCGTTTTGTTATTGACGAATCAATTTCTTTGAGTACAGATTTCCTTTTGCCGCCATTTGAAGCAGGTAGGTGCCCGGTACAAGCTGATGAATATCTATTTGTCGGTCCTGAGGATTAGGTGTCATCACAATTTTTCCGGTCATGTCAATGATGCGCACAAATTCAGGCTGAACATCTCCGGTTTCAAGAAAAATAATACCGTTGCTGGGATTGGGATACACGCTGAAATTCAATTGGTTTTTGTCCACGCCAACACCCACTTCAACGGTGAAAAGTTCGGTAGCGTAAAAGCTCCAGTTGTGTGCTTCATTCCGAACCCTGATGTAAAGCAGGTGGTCACCTTCCGAAATCGTATCAGGTAGCACAATGCTGAAATTTTCACTGATCTGGTGAGCCGGCGAAATTTCGAGCGCTGTACCATTTCCAATACCGGGGTCCACATCAATAAAGTACTCTGCATCGGTAATGTTTAATTCCGGTGTGTAGGAGAACAGGTAAAACGGTTTACGCGCGTAGTGACTCCACTTGCCCACTGTGTTCTTTACCCGAATGTGCAACATATGGTATCCCGGGTCAAGGTTACCAAAGGGGATTTCAAAGTTTTCAGTTATCGTATTGCCGGGGGTTATTGTCAGAGATTCGGCATTACCTGTACCCGGGTCATTACCAATAAAGTACTCGGCTGCAACAATGGTGTTATTGGTTTCACCAAATTCGGTTACGAAAAAGGGCTTACGGCTATACAGACTCCATTTTCCTTCTTCGTTCAGAACCCTCACATGCAAATAGTGAATGCCATTGCCAAGTGAAGCAACCGATACATCAAAACTCTCCTGAATACTCTGACCGGGTGCGATGGTGATGGTTGTGGCATTTCCAATTCCCGGATCGTTGTTGATAAAGTACTCGGCAGAGACGATTTGTGTCTGAGCCGCCGCGGTAAGCCCGCACAAAACGGCAATGAAAGTGACGATGATTTTCATAGCGGTTGGGGATTAGTTGCCCGAGGCTTCGAAGTTTACGTTCAGCGTACCTCCGGGACTCACCACACTGTTCAGAATCTCAATACCCGTGGTGAAGGGGATGTCCGGGGCATAGCCGTACATGTTAAAGGGGAAATCACTGCCGTACAGCCCTATATCCTGTCCGTCGGTACCGTAACCCGCGCCTGGCGATCCGGCCTGTAGTTGAAAATTTTTATTGCTGCTGAATGCAGGGCTGCTGCCGATGTCTTCAAACATCGGATTGGTATTGTCAAGGTTGTTGTTGCCATTGAGTGGAGCGAGCGCAAGGCCGGGGTAATGATAGGTAAGGCTGTGATTAAACGTAACCGTGTTACCTGAAAAGTCAATGCCGCTGGCGTTATTGGTGAACAATAGGATGGAGTTTTCTACCGACAATCCTGTACAATTTTGAAAAACAACCGCTGAGCCTGTTTGGTTAGATACTATGATGTTATTACGGAAAATATCCGAAGCGTTGAAGTTCCTAATGATGCTCCACGAAGTGCCGGTGTTGGGTTGATGGATGTGGTTATTGATTACCATCCAGCCATTGCTGCTTTGTTTGTGTATACTGTCGAAATTGTTGCAAACATGAACACAACCGGCAATCACCCAATTGTCACAAGCCCCGACCATGCCGCTTGCGGTGATTTTGGTAAACCGACAGTTTCTGATTTCCAGGTTGTTGTAGTTTTCATTGTTTGAGACATTGAGGTTACCAAAATCAAGCCCCGCTAATGTGATACCAGGGGCTCCGATGAGTGCCTGGAGGGTGATATTACCTATTGAGGCACTCATCCCATTGGTGTACTGAGGTGAATGTCCGGCACTGCGCAGATGGAGTGTTTTGTTGATGGTTATGTTTCCGTAACTGTTCGGTGATGGGTGAATGTACAGCGTATCTCCAGCTGTTGCCGCATTGATTGCAGCCTGAACGGACGTGAATTGAGCGCCGGAGCTGCTGCTGTTGTC
>REDV01000012.1 GCA_007695365.1 Cryomorphaceae bacterium
TCTGCTTTGAACACGGTAAGCGTTTTTGGGTTGACGGGTAAAGTTAACTTTTTCGAGATTGAACTTCAAAATATTGATGGTCAATTATTGGGGTAAGCGGAAGAGTCTGCCCATTCATAAAAGGTATCTATCGAAGGGGAGTGCAAGAATAGGGAGCTGCATACAAGACTAACTCCTTGCTCGATATCAAAAGCAAATGCCACTGAATATTGAGGGCTGATTCTACCCAAAGCCCTACCTTTGATACTATCAAATGATACTATCACCCCCCCTTCTTCCGCTGCCACTTTTCTTCGTTCTCTACGAGGTCTTCGGAGAGTTTGCGGAGGCTGTCTTCTACCTGCTCATACACCTGCAACAGGAGTTTGGGGTGACGCAGGTAGTAGTTATAGGTTGAGTCGAAATCGGTGTGGGTGGTACCGTGGCGCTCAAAAACTGCTTTGTAGTAGCCAAATACATCGCCGGTGGTGTCGCTCAAAAGGTCGTATTTCTGGTTTACCACGGCTTCTACCAGGTGCATATCTACCATCAGGGTAATGAAGTGCTCCTTGCTCAGTGCGTTGGCGGGGGGCGATTCAAGCCTGTCTGACTGGCAAGCCAGCACCAGCACCAGCGGAACGACTTTCAACCAGTGCTTCATCGGTTAAAGCTCAGGCGCATACCGCGCACTTCGTCGTTTACGCGAACGCCGTTGTACACTTGCTCACCGTTTACAAAAGTTGCCGCCACCTTGCTCCTGAAAGTATGCCCTTCAAAAGGCGACCAACCGCATTTGTACAGCAGTTTTCCTGCTTCTACGGTTTCGGGCGAATTGGGTTTAACGAGCACCAGATCGGCAAAATAACCGGGCCTGATAAAGCCGCGGTCTTTTACCGCAAACCGGATGGCCGGCGCATGACAGGCGCGCTGCACGATGAGTTCCGGACTGAAAACACCTTGATGGCACAAGTCGAGCAAGGCGAGTAATCCGTGCTGAACCAGCGGGCCGCCTGCGGGAGCCTCAAAATAGGTTTTGCCTTTTTCCTCGATGGTATGGGGCGCGTGGTCGGTGGCGAGTACGTCAATCCGGCCGTCAATCACTGCTTGTCGAACAGCCGCGCGGTCATCAGCAGTTTTTACGGCTGGGTTCCACTTGATGCGCGCACCATGGGTGTCATAATCGGCATCGGAAAACCACAGGTGGTGGGTACAGGCTTCGGCGGTTATTTTTTTCTCTTCGAGCGGAATGTCATTGCGGAAAAGCCCGGTTTCGCGGGCGGTGGAAATGTGCAGAATGTGCAGATGCGTACCGTACTTTTCGGCCAGCTCCACAGCCATGGATGAGGATTTATAGCAGGCTTCTGCGCTGCGGATAATGGGATGCCAGCGAAAAGGAATGTCTTCGCCGTGCTCATGCCTGAATCGCTCGGTATTGGCGCGAATGGTGGCCTCGTCTTCGCAGTGGGTGGCAATAAGCATTTTGCATTCGGCAAAAAGGTTTTTGAGCGTTTCGCGGTTGTCAACCAGCATGTTGCCGGTGCTGGAGCCCATAAACACCTTTACGCCACACACCTGTTGCGGGTCGGTTTTAAGTACCTCGGCGAGGTTGTCATTGCCCGCCCCCATGAAAAAGCTGTAGTTGGCCACAGATTTTTCAGCCGCCAGATTGTACTTGGCCTGCAAGAGCTCCTGTGTAAGCGTATTGGGAACCGTATTGGGCATCTCCATAAACGATGTGATGCCTCCTGCCACAGCCGCACGCGACTCGGTGTACAGATCGGCCTTGTGGGTAAGGCCCGGCTCGCGAAAATGCACCTGGTCGTCAATCAGTCCGGGCATGAGCCAGTGGCCTGAAGCGTCGTATTCCTCGCCCTTAAAACCTGCCGGAGCATCTCCTTCGTACACCTCGCGAATACGCTGTCCTTCAATCCATACGTGGCCGGTATAGCTCCTTCCTTCGTTGATGATTCGCGCGTTTTTAATCAGTAGTGCCATAGCTTATATGGTAAATCGCATTTGAAAAACGCCCCAAAAGGCCTCCTTGAAAATGTGTGTGCTCATTTTTGATTTGCCGAACTGCCTGTCCACAAAGGTGATGGGCACTTCCACCACGGTAAAATTCTTGCGGATGGCGCGGTACTTCATTTCAATCTGAAAGGCGTAACCCACAAAACGCACCTGGTCCAAACCTATGTTTTCGAGCACTTTGCGCCGATAGCACTTAAAACCCGCGGTGGTGTCTTTGATGTTGATCCACAGAATCATGCGCACATACAGCGAAGCAAAGTAAGACATCAGGATGCGCCCCATCGGCCAGTTGGCCACTTTTCCTCCAGACACGTAGCGGCTTCCAACGGCCACGTCGGCACCTCCATTGGAGCACGCGTCGTACAAGCGCAAAAGGTCATTGGGGTTGTGGCTGAAATCGCAGTCCATTTCGAACACAAAATCGTACTGGCGCTCCAGGGCCCAGCGAAAACCGGCAATATAGGCAGTGCCAAGCCCTTGCTTTCCTTTGCGTTCCAACAAGTGTAAAGAATTGGCAAATTCTGACTGAAGTTTGCGCACAATGTCGGCCGTTCCATCGGGCGAACCGTCGTCAACCACCAGCACGTGAAAAGCTTTTTCCAACGAAAAAACCTTGCGAAGCATGCGCTCAACGTTTTCTTTTTCGTTGTAAGTAGGTATAATAACCAGGCAGTTGGACACGGTGCTTGCGGGTTTTTAGGCTTGACGAAGATAGACCATTTGCCTTGAGAATGAAAACAACGCCAAAATTTGAATGCCTCGTATCCATACTAAATAAGCATCTTTAGACCTTAAACCAGACGCCATGAACACTCGCTTTGCCTTTACCGCCCTGCTCCTGTTGCTCTCAACGGGCCTTTTTTCGCAGGACTCTCAAAACGTAATTCTGCTGGATAACTGGCAGGATGACAACCTTCCTACCATCAGCCACGGCATTCGTTACAATGAAGTATGGGGCTTTGTGCATGATGGTCTGGAATACGCTGTTATAGGTTCAACCATGGGCACCCATATTTTTCGGATTACCGACGATGACACTTTTAGCGAAGTGGCGTTTGTGCCGGGCGCGTTTCAAGGGCAGGTGGTGCACCGCGATTTTCACGACTACAAAGGCTACCTCTACGGCACCTGCGACCAGGGCACCAGCACCTTGCAGATTATTGACCTGCATCTGCTACCCGATACCGTTGAGCTGGTGTACAACTCCAATGAACTCGTGACCACCGCCCACAATATCTTTATTGACAGCACTTCAGCACTGGCTTACCTGGCAGGGCCCAGTGGGTCACCTCTCAGAATTATCTCGCTGGAGGAGCCCACCCAACCCACCCTCGTCAACAACTTCTTTGGTCCGGTAAGTTACGTACACGATCTCTATGTGCGCAATGATACCGCATACCTCAACGCCGCCAATCAGGGGCTTTGGGTGGTGAATTTTGCAGACCCGCTCAATCCCGAACTGCTCGGCTCACTCACTACTTATCCCGACCAGGGCTACAACCACAGCGGCTGGTTGTCCGAAGACAGCCAATTGTACGTGTTTGCCGACGAGAACGACGGATTTGAAATGAAGGCCTGTGACGTGTCGGACCTCGGCAACATAGAGGTGCTGAGTACGTTTGCATCCAATATTTCGCCCAACAGCGTGCCGCACAATCTCATGTTGAAAGACGGCATCGTGTACGTTTCGCACTATAACGATGGCTTACAGATTTTTGACCTTAACGACCCCGAAAACCCCGAGCGTATTGCCTGGTACGACACCTTTAACGGCGACATTTCCTACTCCTTCAACGGGGCGTGGGGCATCTATGCGTTTTTGCCTTCGGGGCGCCTGCTGATCTCTGACCGAACCAGCGGGCTGTATCTTTTCAGAATGGATCTCACGCTAAGCACAGCGGAGCTCAAGCGCGAATCGAGCTTGCAGGTGTTTCCCAATCCCACTTCGGGGCCGCTCACCCTGCGTTGCGACCTGGCGCAAATTACCGGCTTGCGCATAGTAAATCTCGCCGGGCAGGAGGTTCGGTCACTTAATACTACAGGTTTGTGGCGGGGCGATGAATTGCTGCTTGATGTAGGCGATTTACCGCGTGGTTTGTACGTGATTGAAGTGCGCTCGGAGACGGAGGTGCAGCACACGAGGGTGTTGCGGTATTAGGGTTCCAACAGGCACGCGTTGCGAACGCGCCAGTGTTGTGGATTACTCGCCCATCATTTTTTTGATCTGGCGTTCTTCCCATTCGGGGCCAAACCATTTGGGTAGCACAAACACAGAGATGAAATGCGCCAGCAGGCCAAGCCCCCATCCCAGCAGTGGCCAGTAGAACCACCAAAGGCCAGGCGAGGCAAAGTAATTGAGCAGAAACAACCCAATGTTAATCAACACAAAGAAAAACAGGTGGCTGTAAAAACCTTTGAGCGCATCTACCCGCGATTTGGCAGAGTGGTATTTTTCGGCGCGTTCTCTTTCGGCAGGGTGCATCATAAGGCTTAAGGTTGAATGGTGAGTTGGGGCGTAACCACCTTGTTGCTCCAGTTTCCGGCGCGGTCACGCAATTGCACGTTAAAGGTAGTGGTTTCAGGATTTCCCGATGTATTGAGAAGAATAATATTCTCAACCACCACTTCCAGCACGCCTGTTATGGCTACGTTGGCATCTTCGGGGGCGAGGGGTGGCACGTGAAAAGTAAAAAGCAAGTCGGCGCGGTTGTCGGTAACAAACACCACGGCCGAGTCGGCGTTGGCAAAGCCGATGTCTCCGTTGCCATCGCGGTAATGCACGGGTATCATCACATCGTCGAACTGAGAATACTGCAAGGGCA
The DNA here is from genome assembly GCA_007695365.1 of Cryomorphaceae bacterium. Taxonomy (NCBI): domain Bacteria; kingdom Pseudomonadati; phylum Bacteroidota; class Flavobacteriia; order Flavobacteriales; family Cryomorphaceae; species Cryomorphaceae bacterium. Next base: position 4,830 of record REDV01000012.1, read on the forward strand.
TGTTACCCAGCCATATTTCGGGCACGGGACTGATGGGTGCAGAAGGGTCTCCCGTGATGCGCTCTTCTTTTTCGCAGGCAGTCATGCCCACCCACAGATACAAGACGCAGGTATATCTAAGCAGATTTCTCACTCCTCAACGGTAAAACTCATGTGTAATATCCAGAAAATCTGCGTATCGGCCTGCGGAAACTCGGTGGGCTGGCTTTGCTGCGCGCCCTGCCAGTACACGCGCATGTAATACACCACTCCGGGTTCGTAATCGTCCGTGTTGATGGTGATGTTGTGGTAGTATGGCAGATCAAACCCGAGATTGAAAAGCGGAGAAGGCCCCATCAGAAAGCCTGATTGCATATTGAGCTCGGGCGTATTTCCGAAACTGAAGGGATGATTGGCGATGCGGATTTTATGATAACCGAGCGGCACAGGAGGAAAAACCACTTCGCCATCGGAGGTGTAATCAACTCCCCCAAACCACATCATTACCTGCGTGTTGGCCGGAAAAGCTGCCGGTTCAAACAA
>REDV01000013.1 GCA_007695365.1 Cryomorphaceae bacterium
TGCCGCACCATGTTGTATGAAGCCATTCGGAGCTAGCACAGCCAAAGAGAAGGGCTATCTTTGGGCTCTGTTTCCCTGCCATGCAGCCAACCTCGCAGCCTCTTAAAAACGATAATCCGGAGGGCTCCTCCGCTTCTGAAAGCCCTCTGCTGACGTTGATTACCCCCTGTTTCAACAGCGAGCGTTTTATTGCCCAATGTCTGCAGCAGGTGGTTGAGCAATGGGTGCCGGGCATAGAGCACCTGGTGATGGATGGTGCCAGCAAAGATTCAACGGTTGACATAATCAGGCGCTTTGCAGAAGAGCATAGCTACATCAGGTTTGTTTCCGAACCGGATAGCGGTCAGTCTAACGCTATGAACAAGGGCATCGCTGCTGCGAAAGGCCGTTTCATATCCTTTTTAAATGTGGACGACAAGCTGGAGCCCGATGCATTGCCCTATGTGATGCAGGAGCTGGCCCATCTCACTGACCGGCATCTGCTGGTAGGTAACTGCAAGGTAGAAGTTGGTGATGGAAAAATGTTGCCTCTGCGAAAACCCGAACACTGCGGATACCCGCAAATTCTGGAAATATGGCGGCAGGATGTGTTTCCGCCCAATCCTGTATCGTACTACTACGCTCGCCATCTGCACGAGCTGGCAGGTATGTATGATGAAGAGGAGCACTTTGTACTGGATTACGAAATGATGGTTCGCCTCTTACAACACGCTGAGGTAAAATATGTGAACCGCACCCTGGGAACATTTGTGCAACATCACGACACCAAAACTTTTCAGAATACCTCAACTTCGGGTATAATTAGCAAGCAGCACATCTTTGATCGCTACGCGGTGCGCCAACCGCTGTTGCGCAGGTGGCGATTAAAGGCGATGTTTTTTTACCATTACAAGCTGAGGCGCAGCAATAACCCTGTCATCTTCTTTGGGCTGCGTCCGTTATACGCCTTGCGCCGTATTGCGCACAAGCTTGGGTTTAGCTCGCAGCAGTAGCTGGCTGGCTGAATCGCACGCGGGAGAAGTCTCGGTATTCCAGAGCGTTGATAGGAAAATTCTGCACCCTTCCTTGCACCACCCTCACTGCTTCTTCATAGTAAAGCGGAATAATGGCCGCATCGTCCATCGCCACCTGATCTGCCTGCTGAAAAAGCTTCATGCGTTTCTCCTGATCTGTTTCGCGCAAGGCACTCTCAAAGAGGTCATCAAAGTCATCGCTTCGGTATCGAATACTGTTGATGTACGACTTTTGGTTGATGTCATCCGGAACGAGCGCACCGTAAAAGAGATTGAGAAAGTTTTCCGGGTCGGGGTAGTCTGCACTCCAGCCATCCCGCCAAAAGAGCGCCCTGCCTGTTTCCACACGTTCGTAGTGCTGTGCCCTTGGGATAAGGGTCAGCTCAATATTGAGATTTAGATTTTCTTCGAGCATTTTCTGTATCACCTCTGCCACCTGTACGTGTACCGACCCGCCGTAATTAAGCTGTAATGTAAGTACCGGGAAACCTTCGCCGTTGGGGTAACCGGCCATGGCCATGTGATGCCTGGCTTTTTCGGGGCTGTAGCTATAGCCTTTGATACTCGCCGTGTTGTATTCGCGGAAAGAAGGGGGAACGATCCCGTGATGCGCCGGAAAACCCCGGCCCTGCAATGCATATTGCACAATCTGCTCTCGGTCGATGGCGTAGTTGAAAGCTTTTCGCACGTGAACATTACTGAACAATTCACTTTCGTGCTGAAAGCCATAGTACTGAATAACCATGGCCGGTACAGATTGAACGCTGAAGAGACCGCTGTCAATGCGTGCCTGTTGCTTGAGTGAAGCCACATCTTCAGCAGGCGGGTCGTAGAGCATGTCGAGATTCCCTTTCATAAACTCCATCAGCTCGGTCTTCTTTTCCTTGATAAAGGTGTAACGAATTGCATCCAGGTAGGGCAGCGCGTTTCCGTACTGATCACGACCCCAGTAGTCAGGATTGCGTTCCAGGATGACCACCTCGCCTTCGCGAACAACCTTCTTCCGAAACGGCCCCGTTCCTACGGCGTGTGCGCGCAACTCCTGTCCGTAAAGTTCAACCGCTTCAGAAGGATAAATCCAGCAGGCCGGGAGCGACATGATTTGCAGGAAACTCCCGAAGGGATATTCCAGTTCTATGGACACCGTGTATTCATCCAGCACCTTCACTCCATCTACTCCACCGGCCGGTAATTTTCCTTTCACACTCTGCTCATAGTAATGATCAGCGCCTTTTACCCGTCCTGTAAAATAGGAGAACATTACGTTATCAGAGGCTGCCTGACACAGTCTATCGAGGCAATACTTCACGTCATCCGCTTTTACTTCACGCCCTTTACCTTCAGGGAAACACGGGTCATCGTGAAAAAACACGCCCTTCCGAAGGGTAAAAGTGTAGCGTGTACCCGAGTCATCTACCTTCCACGATTCAGCAATTCCTGCCACCGGTTCCAGGGATTCCTGATCGAGCTTTACCAGACCCTCAAATATCTGGTTGCCCACACGGTGGCCTGTTACGTCGGTGATATTCAAAGGATACAAGCTCCTAAAATCTTCAATCTCGTTGACTGAAAAAACTCCACCATACTCCATTCCACCCACACCTTTTTTGGCTCGTTTAGAATCTTCGTTCGTAGGCGTTTCGCATGCAGTTAAAAGCAAAACAATAGAAAACAGTAGTGTTGAACGGAAGTAGTTCATGTGCAATATTGTTCAATAGTAAGGGATGCTAATGTATTCATTTTGCATCTTCAGCTTGCACGTCTTTAGACAAATTAATCAACAGGGTTGATGAAACCCGCATTACTGTGGATGGTCTTTTATGAAAAGCGATATTACCAAGGCCCTGAAACAGAAAGCCCCGCCATCAAGGCGGGGCTTTCAGAATTTTGAATAGCTCGTCTTAGTTGTTGAGCGCCTCTGCTCCGCCCACAATCTCCAGGATCTCAGCAGTAATGGCCGCCTGACGTGCCTTATTGTAGGTGAGTTTAAGTGATTTCGACAATTCTGAAGCATTGTCGGTAGCCTTGTGCATGGCGGTCATACGCGCACCGTGTTCGGCAGCGGTAGAGTCAAGCAGGGCCTTAAACATCTGTGTTTTGAGCGACTGGGGGATCAGTGTGGTGATGATTTCCTCCTTGTTGGGCTCAAAGATGTAATCTATGTTCCCCATCTCAGCTCCACCTTCCTGAACCGGAGGCACAATCGGCAAAAACTGCTCATTCATGCAAACCTGTACGGCAGCGTTTTTAAAGCTGTTGTACACCAGCATAATCTTGTCGTAGGTGCCGTTGCGGAAAAGTTCCATCAACTGCTCGGTGAGGGCTGCTACCGCCTCAAAAGTGAGGTCGTTTTGGATTTCATAAGGAAATTTTCCGATAGGCTCTGTGAGGAGCAGGTCCGTCTTTTTGAATTTGTCAAAAACCTTTTTTCCAAGGGGCAACACATGTACCTGTTCACCTCGTTGGCGGTGTTCTTCTACCGACACGTTGGTTTGCTTGATAACCTGGTTGTTGAAGCCTCCACACAGCCCGCGGTTCGAAGAGATGACCACATAGAGTACATTCTTAAGCTCGCGCTGAGCAGAATATACCCCTTCACCGGCATCCATGGCGCTGCTCACATTTTGCATTATCATTTGCAGTTTACCTGCGTAAGGGCGCATCTGGATTACCTTGTCCTGGGCACGCTTAAGTTTTGCCGCCGACACCATTTTCATGGCCGCGGTAATTTGCATCGTGCTGTTTACCGAGGTAATTCTACTGCGTATTTCCTTGAGGTTAGCCATGTGAATTGGAATTGGGGCTTAGTACATGCTGGCCACTTCGGCAGCAACTTTCTCGAGGGTTGAGGTAATCTCATCGGTGAGTTTACCGGCTTTGAGATCGTTGAGGATGTTGCGGTGCTTCGATTCCATCAGAGAGAGGAAACGCTCTTCAAAATCTTTCACCTTGTTCACAGGAACTTTTTTGAGAAGCCCCTTGGTACCGCAGTAGATAATCGCAATCTGATTCTCTACAGTCATCGGTGAGTTTTGCTTCTGCTTGAGGATTTCCACGTTCTTGGAACCTTTGTCGAGTACGGCCATGGTAGCAGCATCGAGGTCTGAACCAAATTTGGAGAACGCCTCCAGCTCCCGGTACTGAGCCTGGTCGAGCTTTAGTGTTCCTGCAACCTTTTTCATGGACTTGATCTGCGCGCTTCCTCCTACACGCGATACGGAGATACCTACGTTAATCGCTGGACGCACCCCTGAGTTAAAGAGGTTTGCTTCGAGGAAAATCTGACCATCGGTAATCGAAATCACGTTGGTAGGGATGTAGGCAGAAACGTCACCGGCCTGGGTTTCAATAATGGGAAGTGCGGTAAGTGACCCCCCTCCTTTCACCTTGCCTTTGAGTGACTCGGGCAGGTCGTTCATCTGAGCTGCGATTTCGTCGGAGTCGTTGAGTTTGGCAGCGCGCTCCAGCAGACGGCTGTGAAGGTAGAATACGTCGCCGGGGTATGCCTCACGTCCGGGAGGACGACGCAGCAACAGTGATACCTCACGGTATGCAACCGCTTGCTTTGAAAGGTCATCAAAGACTATCAAAGCCGGACGACCTGTGTCGCGGAAGTATTCACCAATGGCTGCACCAGCAAACGGAGCGTAGAATTGCATAGGGGCAGGGTCCGACGCATTGGCCGCAACCACAGTGGTGTATTTCATTGCACCGGCTTCTTCCAGTACCTTTACAATTTGCGCTACGGTAGAACCCTTTTGGCCTACAGCCACATAAATACAGTAAACCGGCTCTCCTGCTTCAAAGAACTCACGCTGGTTGATGATGGTGTCAATCGCAACAGTAGATTTACCCACCTGGCGGTCGCCGATAATCAACTCACGCTGTCCTCGTCCGATGGGAATCATGGCGTCAATGGCCTTGATACCGGTTTGCAGAGGCTCATCCACAGGCTTACGGTAGATTACCCCTGGAGCTTTGCGCTCGATGGGCATCTCAAAGGTTTCACCTTCGATGGGGCCTTTACCGTCAATGGGATGACCCAAGGTGTTTACTACACGACCTACAATACCCTCGCCCACGTTGATAGAGGCGATGCGGCCGGTTCGTTTTACGGTGTCGCCTTCACGAAGTCCTTTGGCGTGGCCTAGCAGTACGGCACCCACGTTGTCTTCTTCAAGGTTCATCGCAATACCGCGCAGGTCATTAGGGAACTCAATAAGCTCTCCCTGCTGCACAGAGGTAAGACCGTAGATACGTGCAATACCGTCTCCAACCTGGAGCACGGTTCCCACCTCTTCGAGTTCAGCGCTGGTTTTCAGCCCTGAGAGTTGTTCTTTGAGTATTGCGGATATTTCTGCTGGTTTAACTTCAGCCATGGCTATGTTGTTTTGTTACAATTCTGAGATATA
>REDV01000014.1 GCA_007695365.1 Cryomorphaceae bacterium
CGAAAAAGTTAACTTTACCCGTCAACCCAAAAACGCTTACCGTGTTCAAAGCAGAAAAAATACTCTGGGCGCTGGCGCTGCTTGCCGCTGTAATGTGGTTCTATGATGTTCCGGGATGGGCTTTGTTGCTTACAATGAGCCTTACTTCGATTGCCATCCTGTATTACGTACTGGGCTTTGTGGTATTTAACGAAATTGGCTTCAGGCAGCTTATCGGCAAGGGTGGACTCAAAGGTCTGGGGTGGATGCGTATTATCTGGGGTGTGTTGATGGGCTTCGGAACCTCCATGATCAGCATGGGCCTTCTCTTTAAAATGCAAATTTGGCCCGGTGCAGAAACCATGCTTCTGAGTGGCTCTTTTCTGACACTTATGATGGTGGTTGCCGGACTCATCGCTTACCTGAAAAACCGGGCCGCATGGCTCAAGCCGCCGTTGTTGCGTGCAACCATCATCGCCGGAATCGGCTTGTTACTGTTTACTACAGCTGATGCCACCCTGGTGGACATCCAACACCGCAACGATCCTGAACTTGCCGAGGCCGTTAAAGAAGCCCTGCAAAACCCTGATAATCCTGAACTCTGGGAAAAGGTAGAAGAATTGGAGCAGGCCAGGTACTCCGGGGAAGATGATTAAGCGCCGGTAAACATTCGCAGGCACCTGCTGTTATATGCTCATGGTTACTTACACTACATGGCTTCTGCCACTGCTGCTGATGTTTTCATTCATGAGCTGCAAATCACCTCAAAAGAGTTTTCAGCAGGCTTCGGCGCATGCCCCCTTCGACGCTATTATTGTTCCCGGTGTTCCTTATGACACCGCGTGGAGCCGCGTGATGAAAGGACGCGTGCTTTGGTCGCTGCACCTGTTTGAAACCGGCGTTACCAAAAACATCATCTACTCGGGTGGAGCCGTGTACACGCCCTACGTGGAAAGCCGCATCATGGCAGAGTACGCCAAAGCCCTCGGCATTCCTGAAACACATATTTTCACCGAAGAAAATGCCGAACACAGCACCGAAAACCTCGCCTACTCCATGCAGGTGGCGCGTGAGCAGGGGTTTACCAATGTAGCCCTCGCCACCGATCCTTTTCAGGCGGCCATGCTTCGTTCTTTTGCCCGAAGAAAAAAGCTGCCTGTGCAGTTTATGCCTTTTATAACCGATACTTTGAAAACCCTGGAACACCTGGAGGTGCAGATAGACCCCGAGCGCGCCCGCGTATCCGATTTTGTTGCGTTGCCGGAGCGCGAGGGCTTTTTCAAGCGACTGAAAGGAACCATGGGAGGCAACGTGAAGGAAAAACACGCCTCCGAAGAATTCAGGGCGAGCTCGCGAAAGAAAGGCGACGCTACAAAACTCCGGGAATAACCGCTTTTCTACCGGACGGATAATCCGGAAACCTTCGTTGATACCAGCGATGATGGGCCATGGCTCGTGGCAGCAGGTTGGCAACCGTCCACACGGCAAAACTCAGCGACGCCAGATTCCATGTGAGCAGGGCGTATCCCGCCCATTCTACCATTTCTCCGAAAAGATTGGGGCACGACACCCACCGAAACAGCCCTCCTTTGGGGATGCGATACGTCTTTTCGCCCGGCTTGCGCAAATTGAGGAGCACGTGGTCGGAGTGCATGTTGATGAGCATCCCCGCAAAAAACAGGATGGTGCCGAACATAAACGGCAGGCTCCACCACCAGTCGGCCGAAAAGTCTGCAAAGTTGCCGAGGTAGTACCCGTTGAAAAAGCCATTGATGAGGTTGAAAAATATGGCCGAGCCCACGATGGCCACCGGCATTCGCTTGGATTTGTCGCGCTGCCGAAAAGGGTACACAAAGCTGCGGTTCAAGTAATGCAGCGCCCACAAACCATACATAAACCACGTGAGCGGAGTTGGACTGAGTGAGCCGGTGAAAAAGAAGTAGGACAAGCTTAGCAATGAGGGCACTTCCATCACACACCAGCCCCAATGATTGGGCATGGTGGGGCCAAAGGTATCGCTTGTGTGTCGCCCGAAAGGAGCCACTACCCGAAACAACACCACCATGGTTAGCAGCGCCACGGCCATCCACACAAGCACCAGAATATTGAAAAGGGCGTGGCTCATGGGGTCAATTTACGGATTTGTTCCGTGGTCATACATGACTAATCCCCACCTTGAAACCATTCCACCGTATCACGAACTGTTTCGGGCAAAGGTCGGGGTTGCCAGTTGAGGATGTCACGGGCGCGGGAGGAATCCACGTTGCGGCAGCTTGACTGAATGGTGCGGAGCGCGTTGCGCGTGTAAAGCAAAGGCTCATTGCGAAGGCGGTTCCAGTTCTGCACAAATGGAAGGCCGACGTGAGCCAGCCAAAAGGGCGCAACGCGTTGAGTGGGCCGGATGTCCGCCTCCCGCGCCACCACTACGGCTAAATCTGCAAGACTGCACCACTCACCCGACAGCATAAACTTGTCGTTCAACACATCATTACGAATGGCAAGCACCGCCGCGCGGGCCACATCGCGCACGTCAAGCCAGTCAAAACCGCCGGGTGTAAGCATCGGTATGCGCCTTTGCAACAATCGCTGAACAAGCTGACCAGTATATCCCGGTTTAAAATCAAAAGGCCCGATGACAGCCGTGGGATTGAATACCGTGGTTCGCAGCCCCTGGTGACGCGCCGTAATAACCCGTTGTTCTGCTATGGACTTGCTTCGATCATAGGCTGAGCCACCGACGGCGTGGTAAGGGCTTTGTTCATTCATTACCCCATTGCTGCCCGGTGATTCGTGGGCGTGCACCGAGCTGAAGTAATACAGCGGGATACCGGCTTTGAGACAGGCCTCAATAGCATGGTCGGTTCCTTGAATGTTGGTTTGGGCGAGGGTTTTGTTTCTGCCGTCATCCACCGAAACCACTGCGGCAAGGTGGCAAAGCAAATCGGCGCCTTTGAGCAGTTCATCCAGGTGGGCGGGATGGAGAACGTTGCATTGCACGCGCTCAACCGGCAAGCCCTCCAACGCTCTGAGGTCATGATGCACAGCAACGCGAACCGCAAAACCCTCCCGGAGTAGCTCGCGACAAAGCACATTACCGAGATGCCCGGAGGCTCCGGTAACGGCAATGGTTTTCATTAAAATGCCGACTGAAATTGCCGCAGAAAGCGCACGTCACTTTCAAAGAAGTGGCGCAAATCATCCACCTGGTACTTGAGCATGGCGATGCGCTCAATGCCCATTCCAAAGGCAAAACCCGAATACACTTCAGGGTCAATACCGCAATTTTGGAGCACAT
>REDV01000015.1 GCA_007695365.1 Cryomorphaceae bacterium
GCGTCATACTTCTCCCAGTTCAACTCTTTCATCACATCTACTATTTGCCAGTCGTCTCGCAACCGATCAGTAATTCGACCAATAGTTGGAGTCACATTCCTCACAACTTCATTTAAAATTCCGTGAGCCTTTCTGGCGATATACTGGCTTTCCCGAAGCTGACGATCTATAAAATCATCTGGAATGTCTTTACTGTACATCAGTAACTTCCGGCACTTTGTTTTAGACATCTTATTGTTTTCTTTCGACTTCAGGTGCTTTTCTACACGTGCTTTAAAACTTTCAAACTCCGAATCAGACAGTTTGCGCTCAAGAAACTCAATAGCCGTGTCATTACTCTTTTCTTCATTCCAGCTCCTTTCACATAGTACTTTGTTGCTAAATGAATCATCAAACAGTTTAGCTTGAGGAATAATGTGATCTATATCGTACTTCGGGCTGAATATATCGGCTCGTTGAATTGGCTTGCCGGAGTATATCGAGGTATGTCCCGACTCTTCCCAAAGCTTGTATCGGATGATGTCATTCTTCGATACCTTTTTCATTCCGAAATCTGATTTTAACTTTTTCCGGATTTTTTCATTCTCCTCAGTCGCTTTAGCAATACCTTCGGTCATCTTCTTTCTTTCATCCGCACTACTTTTAAGCTCACGCATCATCTCTATTCTAATTTCATCCGGCCTTCCCATTTCAGGATGATCGAGAATTGCGTTGATCTGATTAATCATTTGATTCAGTATTTTCTCAACGATTGGATTTCTCAAGGAGTTCTTTGGCAGCAAATCAAGATTATTCTTAAGTGCTTTATTTTTAATTTCTTCTGCGGTCATCGAACTGCTGTGGTTATAACCAGCAAGGACACATGCCTTGTCATAAATATGCCCATCGTACATGTTTGGTAATATTTTGCGAATTGCCTTTGCGCTCAGACTGCCATGAGTGCTTTCAAAGGTTGTCCCCGCGAAAACAGATGCCGCCATATCATTGAACCGATATTTTTCGACAAGCCGCGCTTTGAGTTTCTCAATATCTTCGGCAGAATATAACATGTGCCAAAACTGATACGTGGGATGTTTATCGAAATCATTGTCCGAAAAGTCAATTTCGAAACGCAGCATTTCCGTCTCAAAACCAAGATGGTCGAAGTGCTTGATGATTTCAACGTGCCTTTCAATCGGATTTGAAATAGACGACAAGTCATACCCTTCGTATTCCAAAACTTTAAGACACCGGTCGGTAATAGCAGCAAAAGTTCTATTGCCCTCAATTTTTTTGAACTTGATCTTAGCCTGATCCTTCTTCTCATAACCAAGAAGTTTTAGAAATTCTGCGTCCGAAATTCCATCAACATGGCGCAGCCATCTATTGAGGTAGGCGCGATCATCATCTCCCAGAATAAACTCACCTTTCTCCTTGGTCGAAATCACAATATTATTCAGGTTCTGCAGTATCCTAAATTCCTGGTACAGCGGTGAAGGTTTAGGTATGGCTTTATGGTATTTTTCAAACTCGCATTCAGAAATCAAATGCTTTTGCGACTTCAGTCTTCTTTGATAGAAAATAATCACATCTCTTAACTCTTCTTTCAGTTCTGCGGTCAATTGGGGATGAACTTTTTGCTGTACACTCCACACCCTTTCAAACTCATCAAGATAATCTTGCCGATAAAAAACCTGCTTTTTAAGCCTTGCGTGTGGGTTCATTTTGACCTGTTCGTACAAATACTGACCTACGGTTTGATTGTTGAAATACAATTTCTTACTTCGATCACTGATTTCGCCCAAATAACCGCTTGATGATCCGATTTGTCGATTGATGTCAACCATGATTGATGCGACTTCAGTCAATAAGAGTTTTTCATCTAAACCTCTTTTTCTTAGCTCATACAGCTTAAGCCGTTTGGCCTTCGAATCACCTTTGATTTCTGCTTGTTCAGTACCAATTTCATTTCGAAAAATGTAATCGGTCGCCTTCGTTGTAGCACCGGTTATCTTCTCAAAATTTTCAGGAGTAAGGTGTTCTGGATAATTCTTAGATTGAAAATTCCATATTCGCTCAAGTTCGTTTTGCAAATCCGAGCGATAGAAATCAGGCAACCTTTTTCGACCTTTTTTGAGTTCGTCAAATGAGTACGCACCAGGTGTTGTATTCTGCTCATACAACAATTTTGCAATACCCATTGCATCGATAGCAGTGCCAGCCTCTTCGCCTTGAGCACGTCGATTACTCTTGTAACCTCTTTTCTTGTTTAGCATTAGCAACACTCTTGCAAAATCATTCAACGATATTGGCTCTGTCGCTGATTGAGATCGTAACTTCAGTGTCTCAAAAGTGCTTCCTGAACCCTGCTCCACTAGTAATGCATTGTCTGTAATAATGCCATTCTTCTTTAACACATCAATCAAGTTCTGACGTCTGAGCTTAAACCGTTGTAAATTCCTTCGGGCACCCCTCATTTTAGTCCTTCCGGCATTCATTGAAAGCCCCATTCCTTTTTCAAAATCTTTGATAGGTTCTCTCGATTCAGATATTTTGCCTTTAGCATCCTTTTTGACAACATTATCTCCATAGTGGATAACCCTGACTCCTGATTTTACAATTCTCGACTGTTCTGAATCCGTCTCAGCCTCGTGAACAAAAGCCCAACCAATACTCCCTGAACCCAAATCCAATCCTAAAATTTTTTTCATGACGAAAAATGTTTAATTTCGTAACTTAATTTGAAGCGATTCACAATAAGGATTATTCCGTTGTGAAAACATTTAAAGCGGCCTGCGGGTCGCTTTTTTTTATCTGCCTAATAAAACGGGCAACAAGTTAGAAATTTTTTTCTTTTTTCAAAAGCAGCTGATTGGTTGTGAGATGAAACAGGGATTTTGTTGCCAACAACACAGCATTACGTAACGGTGCCAGATACGCTAGCCGGCCTACCTGGATACATCGATATAAATGAAAAGGAGATAATCCGAAGTTGGCTTTGTGAGCCAAACCGGGTGTGTTTTAAGAGTGCCTCTGGTTACTCCGAAAACAGTGCTACGTAACTTCAGGTTAGACTTGTTGAGAAGGGCGCGCTAATGTAACCTCAAACTCCAAACCCAGCGCATCCTGCATTCTGGCCAGCATATTCCAGCTCGGTTTTCTATCGCCCATGAATAGCTGGGTAATGAATGAGGCAGAAGTACCTACTTTTTGCGACAGTTCTTTTTTCGAAATATGCCGGGCTTCCATTTCTGCATCTACCAACCCCAGAAATTTCATGGCCAATATACCCGCGTTGTGCTCGGTTTTTTCTTCTGCCGAAAGTTCGTTGAAGCTGTTTTCGAATAACTCTTTTATGTTTCCGCTCGTTCCCATTGCGTTCTTCGATTTTGCAATCACCACAAAAGAGATGCTCATTGCACAACGCCAAAATTAAGCAATAAGTTAATTTCCTGTAGTGTTTTTCATCCTTATATTACACATTTGTGGTCCGGCCATTCGTCCAGCCTAAATACAGGAATTGAGATTCATACAGGGGCTTATGTCAACTAAATACCACATTACTCAACAGGACAGGGTTGCCTCAGGCGCCATACCTTAAACCCTCCCACCAAAACACACCGAAAGGTTGCGCGCTATCTCTTTCCCAATCAGATGGATGGTCTTCCTGGAGATGTCTTGCTGCGCCGCCAGATTGGTGAATTCCTGAACGCTTGTTGCTACCCTTTCAATCAGCTCATTGTGGCGCTTGATACCCACTTTTCTGGCAACGGCCTGAAGGTCTGATTTCTGTATGCTGTTTACTTTTTGGTTGATGGATATCTTGTGCGGAATATCAAAGCTCTGATAGGGGTCAAGAGGGTAGGTCAGGTCATAAGCCGGCGACAGTGACCATTGCCCCCCGGGGTTCATCAGGAAGGAGAAATTTTTGGTGTGGTCATCGCGGTTGGACGCCAACACGTTGAAAGTCATTTGCAGAAACAGTTGTTCTTGTTGGGGGTAAGGCAGCTTGAGGAATGCCATGATTCTAAAAATGTCTTCGTACCCAAACTCGTTGTTCCGGCCAAAAAAGCCGGTGAGGGCATTGACCGTTTGCTTGTGTAGTTTTTGGTTGTTCACCCTATCGAAGCGCTTGCTGGCAAAATGCACCCGGTCTGCGTGAAAAATCAACCTTGATTCTGCTACGTTGATTCCGGCATTTCGGGCCATCTGGTTGTACACGAATTCTACGCGGTTCTTTTCCCGCGACCAAAGGTTTTGACGGTCGTGTTCCAACTTTACGATGAAATAATCTGCTGGCCCCGTGTAGCCTTGATCACCCGCCAAAAACTTCTGCTCACCACTGTTTTCTTCACCCACAATGGCCAGCAACACCTTGGCTTGAGCCCCTCCAACCGACGAGCCTATGGAAAGGATATTTTGCAATGCTTTGGGGTTGAGCAGGTAATCTGCATGGTGGTATTCACCCTTGATGATTTGGTCTGAAATCAGTGCCAACTCCTCCGGGTTCAGTTCGCTTTCTGCCGAATGTATTTTCTTGCTCACGTGGTACTCCAACGCGCCAATACCGCCATGACCCGTGTAGAGAAGTCGCTCAACGGGGTTGATTTTTCTGGTATTCAGGTTTTGGTGTTCCGCCCATTCTTTAAACACGATGTTGCCAAACGAATCGGGAAGTGAGTCGTTGAACAAGGGAATCATGCCCTCAAAACGCGTATGGAAATCAAACCCGTACAGAAACTCCTCTTTGTTGGCATGCAATACCGGTGAAAGATTGAAGTTGGCTTTGAGATAATCGGGGTCGGGTTCAAAAACGGCGGCGTTGTTTGACTCATCCCATGTGAGGTAGCCTACCGTGGTGTTCCATATGGTGACTTTGGCTGAGCTCATTTGTTTTCTTTCATAAACCGCTCTTTGGGTGAAACCGAAGAACCCGAAAGCACTTCCATTAGCTTTTCGGTTTTGTTGAACACTTTGAGTATCTTCACAAAAGTGAGCAGCGAAGTCCCTTTACCCGTCTCTATTTCGCTGATATGCTTGCGGCTTACCCCCACTTTGCCTGCGAGATCTGACTGGCTCCATTTCCTGATTTTGCGGAGCGCTTTCAGTTTCACTCCGATTTCTTCCACAATTTCACCATCTAATTTCGCAAACACTTCCATTTTGGAACATTTTGGTTACAAATATACGTCTTACACCCATAATGTAACCTATTTGTGTCATATTTCGCGATGGATCATCCCGAATACTCCAAAATGTGTTTCTATCAAAATACCCTACCGGGGCTTCGGGACCGCACAAGTAAAGTGTGGCTTCGGCTTGTGCCTCGCCTATATAATCACCCGAAAATCAAGCGCGCGGAAATGATTTCCCATTTAACCAGATTCGAGAATCCCGAATGCCCCAAAGAAAGAATACGGTGGAATCAAAATGTGATTGCGGGGCTTCGGGATCGGCACAAGTAAAGTGTGGCATCGGCTAGTGCCTCGCCTATATAATCACCCGAAAATCAAGCGCGCGGAAATGATTTCCCATT
>REDV01000016.1 GCA_007695365.1 Cryomorphaceae bacterium
GGACCACCGGTGTCTGCATGGTTGACATCAACGGCAATGGGATGCTGGATATCTATGTATGCAAATCCGGCCCTTCGGAAAACGCCGATGACCGCCGCAACCTGCTGTTTGTAAACAACGGCGATCAAACCTTTTCTGAGCGTGCTGCCGATTGGGGTATTGACGACCCTGCCCACAGTACCATGGCCTACTTTTTTGACTACGATGGCGACGGAGACCTGGACCTTTTTCTGCTCAATCACCGCATAGACTTTCTGGACAATGTGGACGTGGACCTGGACTTTCAACGCATCATTGACCCCTCAACCACGGATAAACTCTACCGAAACGACGGCGATCGATTTACCGATGTCACATCCCTTGCGGGCCTTTCAAACAAAGCCTGGGGTCTGGGGGCCGCCATTGCCGATTTTAACGGAGACGGACTACCTGATTTGTTTGTTTGCAACGATTACCGCCAGCCCGACCATTTTTACCTCAACAATGGCGACGGAACTTTTCGCGACGGGATTCTCGATCACTTCGGGCACATCTCCTTTTACAGCATGGGAGCCGATGCCGCCGACTTCAACAACGACGGCCATACTGACCTAGTGGTGCTCGACATGGTTTCTGAAGACCACGTGCGCTCCAAACGCATGATGGCAGCCATGAGCACCGCCAATTTCCGCGAGATGGTTGACATAGGCTACCACCACCAGTACATGTTCAATATGCTGCACCTGAACAGCGGAAACGGCGATTTCAGCAACATTGCCCACCTGGCCGGAGTGGCCAAAACCGACTGGAGCTGGGCGCCCCTGTTCGCCGACCTCGACAACGATGGCTGGCTCGACCTTATCATCACCAACGGCATTGACAAGGACGTGACCGATGTGGACTTCAAAACTGAAATTGAACGCCGCTTTATGATGGGGCAACCCATGTCTTTTCAGGAGGCCATGGAGCGATGGCCGGCAGCAAAAATTCCGAATTACGCTTTCAGGAATACCGGTGATCTGAGGTTTGAAAACGCCACTTCAAACTGGGGGTTGAACCGCGCGGTTAACTCAAACGGTATTGCCTACGCCGACCTCAACAACAACGGTGCCCTCGATTTAATCATCAACAACCTGAACGACACAGCATGCATTTACCAAAACCACAGCACAAACAAGTGGTTACGGGTGCAACTCAACGGGCCGGAAAGCAATCGGTTTGGTATCGGCGCGCGGGTTGAACTGGAAGCCGATGGTCAGTTTCAGCAGCGCGAAATGTACATGGCCCGCGGCTTTCAATCGTCGGTTGAGCCTGTGCTGCACTTTGGTTTGGGTGAAAACGGTGCTGTAAACACTTTGCGCGTCATCTGGCCCGATGGAAAAACAGAGCTGAGACGCGATGTACCAGCCAACCAAAAACTCACACTCCACCATCGCGATGCTACGGAGATGTATTTACCGACCGAAATTGAAACGCTTTTCGACCCGGTTGATGCATCCGCAATCGGCATTGATTTCGTGCACCGCGAAAACGACTTTGACGATTTTGCACGCGAAATCCTTCTCCCCCACAAACAAAGCACCTGGGGTCCGCAAATAGCCGTGGGCGACCTGAACGGTGATGGTCTGGACGACTTTTTTGTGGGAAATGCCAAAGGAGCAGAGGCGGCTACCTTCATTCAAACTCCGGGTGGAAAATTTGTTCGCAGCAACCATTCTCTCTGGAAGAAAGAGGCGGACTACGAGGATTTAGGCGCCCTGTTTTTTGACGCCAACGGAAACGGCCATCTCGATTTGTACGTGGTGAGCGGCGGTAATGAGCGTCCTCCGGAAGATGCCGCTTACCAGGACAGACTGTACCTGAACGACGGCAAGGGTAACTTCCAACGTGCAAGCAACGCTCTTCCTCAACTTGTGAGCAGTGGCCAATGCGTGGTGGCCGCCGATATTGACGGCGACGGCGACCTTGACCTTTTTGTGGGTGGAAAGCAATTCCCCGGCATTTATCCTTATCCCGGCAAATCGTACATACTCCGTAATGACGGTGGAGTGTTCACAGATATCACAGAGCAATACGCTCCTGAGCTCCGACACATCGGCATGGTAAGCGATGCTGTCTTTGCAGACTACAACAACGACGGACTTCCTGATTTGGCCGTAGTGTGCGAATGGTCGCCTATCATGCTTTTCAAAAGTACCGGCAATCAGTTGGTGTTTGACAGAAGCACAAGCGGACTCGAAAAAAGCAACGCGTGGTGGTACGGCATCCATGCTGCAGACATGGATGGCGATGGGGATATTGACTTTGTGGTGGGTAACCTGGGGCAAAACAACAAGTTTCAGCCCACTGCGGACAATCCGCTCCACATTTTTTGCCACGACTTTGATGGGAATGGCACCTACGACATTGTGCTCGGAAAGCAGAAAAACGGAACCCTTTTGCCTGTGCGCGGACGCGAGTGTTCGTCGGAGCAGATGCCTTTTATCGGAATGAAATTTCCCAGCTACCGCAGTTTTGCAGAGGCAGATTTGCGCGCCATCTACGGCGAGGAGGCACTTGCCCAAGCCTTAAACATGGTAGCGTATGATTTCAGCAGTGTGTACCTTGAGAATCTCGGCAACGGACAGTTCAGGAAACACGAGCTCCCTGCCCATGCACAATTCGGACCGCTGATGGGTATAGATGTGCGTGACGTGAACGGCGATGGTGTGAAGGATATCATTGGCGTAGGTAACATGTACAACGCTGAGGTGGAAACCGTGCGCTACGACGCCTGCCGCGGATTTGTGCTGTTGGGAGATGGAGATGGCGGGTTCACCTACGAGCCTCGTTCAGGGTTTTATCACTTCAGCGATGCCAGGAGCCTGGCTACCCTGAACATTGCCGGGCAGCTTCATTACATTGTTGGGGCGAATGATGGAAAACTCAGCTTTTTCAAATTGAAGGCACAGGCAGAGCCGGCACGGTAGAGATGAATCCTTCCTTACCGCTAATTCACCCGCCAAGGTCACCCCAGCTCCCACATCCCAGTTATTTACACGTTTGTTAGGGTAAAGAAAATTCGCGATATTGGCGGTTTGTTCAAGGACTTAAAACACTGAAATGTGCGAGCTGCGTGAGGTTAATTTTGCCAACATACTGAAAGAACCAACCTCATAACAGCTATTTCCCGGAACTTAGGGAAGCGTCGGTTTTTACTCCCAAAAGTTTTTGACACCCGGCTTAAATAAAAGAAAATGAATGACATCAAATGTTAACCAAAACCCCGAACAAATAGCGCGCGACCAGATTGACAAAATGTTGGGCGATGCGGGATGGGTAGTACAATCTAAGAGCAAAGTAGACCTTTCTGCCGCGCTGGGGGTGGCGGTGCGCGAATACCAAACTGATGTTGGCCCCGCAGATTATGTTCTGTTTGTGAACAGAAAACCAATTGGAGTTATTGAGGCCAAACGCGAAGAAGAAGGGGCAAGACTGACAGCTGCAGAAGATCAGTCTGCCGGTTACGCGCAGGCAACACTCAAGTACAATTTGAATAAAGGCCCACTGCCATTTGTCTATGAAAGTACCGGGGTGCTTACGCGATTTACCGATTACCGCGACCCGAAACCGCGCTCCCGACCGGTTTTCCATTTTCATCAGCCCGAAACGTTACAAGAATGGTACAGCCAGCCGGACACCTTACGCGCCCGATTGCAAAAGATGCCAGAGCTGCCCGAGGAAGGTCTTCGTCCGGCCCAAATAGATGCCATCAAAAATCTCGAAACGTCGTTTAAGGAAAACAAGCCGCGGGCATTGGTGCAAATGGCCACCGGAGCCGGGAAAACTTTTACCGCCTGCACCTTTGTTTATCGCTTGTTGAAATACGCAAACGCTAAACGCATTCTCTTCATCGTCGATACCAAAAACCTCGGAGAGCAGGCCGAACAGGAGTTTCAGAAATTTCAACCCACCGATGTCAACCGCAATTTCACAGAGTTGTACAATGTACAGCGCTTGACATCGAGCTATATTGCCTCCGACAGCCAGGTGAGTATATCTACCATTCAACGCCTTTATTCCATTTTGAAAGGAGAGGAGCTGGAAGAAAATGCTGAACTGGAAAACCCCAATGAATCCGAGT
>REDV01000017.1 GCA_007695365.1 Cryomorphaceae bacterium
AGAACCTCGCTACAGGAATGTACATGGTTCACATCGTTGTGGATGGCGAGCGCTTCGCTACTGAGCGTATGGTTGTGAAATAAGCGAGTTACATTTAATCATTGAAAAATCCGCCGGGTCTTACGATCCGGCGGATTTTTTTTGTCAAACAATGAATTAACAAGCTGGTAACTTTTGCAAAGTTGGTTTAATTCTTATTTAATCATTGCTTAATCGCAAGCGGCATATGACACAAATACCTTTGGCTCATAGAAAATCCACCTATGAGAACTACTCTAATTGCTACCATCTCCTTTTTGCTTGTGGTTATGACATGCCAATCATTAATGGGGCAAAGCAACCCTGAACCTTTCATTCTTGGGTCAGGAGCTTATTCGTTTAATGATTGGGATCCCGATTCCGATCCTGGTACCTATCCGCCTAACATGATGTTTCATGTTTTTCCGGATGGAGATCCGGAACTTGCGGATGAGCCTTCGGGTGATTGGGTATGCCGATATGATATCGAATCTCGCTCTCGAATTATAGGGTTGTTTGAAGACGGTATTGGTTTTATCAACACTGGTAACATTCAGGATTCACAAGAGCGCTGTGGAAACGGACCGGATGATGTAGGAGGATACGTTGGAGCAGCCATCGTGTCTTTGAATGCTACAGGTCGTGAAAACATTACATTGCAGTTTTCACTCGGCATAGTTTCGCAAGGTAGTGGTGATCCAACGCCGAGGGAATGTGCCATAACCCTCCAGTACCGGGTAGGGGTAGGCGCTGTATGGAATAACCTTCAAGATCCTGTCATTTTCAGTTCAGCCGGACGTGAGCCTGGCGAAATTGAAACTTATCAGGATATAATGCTTCCAGCCATTTGCAACAATCAACCGGAAGTCCAAGTGCGATGGAAATACTACTTCATTGAGCAAAACGACGGGGGCTCCAGGCCAATGCTCAGTCTGGATGATATTGAAATCACCAGCTCAGAGCTTTCTTCAGCCCCCGATCCGGTGCTTATCGCCAATGTAACGGAGTTAGAGTTTTTTCATCAATTGATTGGAAGTCCAACTGCAGCAAAACCTATATTGATTCAGGGCCTCAACCTTACTGGCAATGTTTTGGTTACCGTTCCACCATTTTTTGAAGTGTCAGATAATCCGGACAATAATTTTGATGAAGAACTCTCCATACCTGCTGTCTCCGGACAGGTTGAGCCAACTACGGTCTATGTCAGGCTCAACAGAAATTCAATAGGGGCCGCCAATGGAGTAGTATCTTTTAATTCACCCGAAGCGGAGGCGGTGGATGTTTTTGTAGATGGTATATGTATGGAACTGCCCGAACTCTACATTAATGAGTTCATGGCTATCAATAGTGAGACCATCGCCGATGAAACAGGGTCATATGAGGACTGGTTCGAAATCTATAACCCCAATGATTTTGATGTGGATATTGCCGGATATTACATCACCGATAACCTAAACAATGTCTTCAAGCATAAAATGGCTTATGGTGCGCCTGAGACGATTATCCCGGCTAATGGCTTTTTGCTGCTTTGGGCCAGTGGTAATCCGGAAACAGGTGTATTGCACGTAGATTGGTCTCTTTCTGGTAGCGGAGAAGACCTTGGTATATTTTTCCCCGACGGCGAAACAGCCATTGATACGTATACTTTCGGACAACAATCGGCCGACATTTCGGAAGGGCGTGCTACCGATGGGGCAGCCGACTGGGTGTTTTTTGAGACTCCCACACCTGGTGCCTCCAACAACATTACTTCAATCAGAGCTATTCAGTCTCCAGGCATCCATGTGTTTCCGGTACCAGCCTCTGACTTCATCAACATCCAGTGTGATTGTGTTATTGAGCATATACAGATTCTGGATGTTTCGGGCAGATTACAGCGAGAAGAGGGCTTTAATGTTTATGGTATGGCAACTGTTCAAACCACCAACATGGTTTCCGGTGTATACCTCATCAGAACCCATACCGACAGAGGCATGGCAGTTACTCAAATAGTAATTCGTTAAGAGCCGATTATGAAACACATGACAAAAACAAATGGTTTACATGTGCTGTTGGTGGTAGCAATTTTGGTGCTAAGCGCTTGCACCAAAGACCGATTGATTGTTGAGGTGCCCGTTCAAGTTCCTTGCGAATGTAATGACCTTCCTTCGGGCGTTCAGCTCATCCACTATTGGAGCTTTAATGATAATTCACCTCCCGAAGCCATCTTCACCCCAACTTACACTACGAGTCAGGCCGATATGATGTACTACGGTCAGAGCGGTGCGTTTGAGTTTTGCGATGGTGCAACACAATCTTGTTGGGAAACCGTAAACGACGGAACGGACATCAATGCGCGCAACGGAGCTTCTGACGGGCTTTCACTTCGATTGAGAAACCCGGGCTCATACCTTGAAGTTACGGCACCCACTGATGGGTATGAGAACATTATACTTCGCTACGCCACCCGACGTACAGGCTCAGGAGCACAGGCACAACAAATCTTTTACGCTGCCGACGGAAGCAATTTCATTAATGCAGCATTACAGGAAACGCAATATCAAGTAACCGAAGAATGGGAATTGCGCCAGATAGATTTCTCTAATGTGGGCGGAGCCAACAACAACCCGATGTTTAAAGTGCGGATTGTGTTTGCAGACGGTAACGAAAATGATTCAGGAAACAACCGTTTCGATAACTTGACCTTCGATGGGAGCGCCATTTAACGATCTGCGCCATTTCTGCAAAACCCCCGGGGCGCCCCAATTGGTAATTATTCCTCTATTCGCTCTGGTTATAATAATGTTGCTTTTATCATCCACAGAAAAACGCCCGGAAAAACTTAAGCCAATCAAATCTACCCATACTCAGGTGCCTGAACCCTCAGATATCTGCATGCACCCGGACAAAAACACATATATCGTGGTTAGCGATGATGGGTTTTTATTTGAGATGGATTCTGTGGGAAAGATTATCCGAAAAGCCGATTACAAGGGTTTTGACACCGAAGGTGTTACTGTGCATGAAGGTAAAGTGTATGTCATTGAAGAATTTACAAGAAAGATACGCGTGTTTGATTTGGAAACATTCCAACTTGAACGCACGGTATCGGTGCCTTATGGCGGCGGACGAAACAAGGCTTTCGAGTCCATTACTTTCAACAGGTCCAGAAACTGCTTTATAATGCTCACTGAGAAAGACCCTATTTTCCTTTTTGAGCTTGACAAAAACCTCAACCTTATCAATGAGATTGACATGGAAAATGTTGCTTCTGATATCTCGGCTGCAACATGGCACAATGGTTTTTTGTGGCTTCTCAGTGATGAAGATATGCATGTGATTAAACTTGACCCGACTAGCTATAAGGTGTTGAATAAATGGTACGTACCCATCATCAACCCCGAGGGAATTGCATTTGACCGAAACGGAAGAATGGTGATTGTATCCGACGACATGGAACGGCTGTATTTCTTTAAATCCCCTGCCTGATGAGGTTCTTGTTTTCGCTTCTCGCTTTGCTGATTGCTTGCCAGAACGTTACAGCTCAGCTCACGCTGGGAAATGGACACCATGTTCTGGAGATCACAGGTTCCTTGTCTACCTATTACAACCATAGGGTGCTGAAAGAAACCAGTGATAACCGAAACAAGGATCGTTTTAGGTTGCGCGATGCCCAGATTCAACTGGAAGGCCGCATCAAGGACGTCATAGAATATGAACTACAGGTGGACTTTGTAGATCTCTCATCACTTGCCGGCGGTGCAATTGACCCGGAAAACCCCGGTTTGATGGATGCATGGGTGCGCTACAAAGGCTTGCGGTTTGTAGATGTTCAGGTAGGTTACGGAAAGTTGTTCTATTCCAGGAGCTCGCTGGTTCCATTCACCTACAGTCCTTATTGGCAGCGCGCTGAGTTACTTAGGGGTGATGTGTTTGGCAGAAGGGATATCGGTGTAACCCTCATGAAGTCTTTTTGGAAGCAACGTGTTAACGTTTACGCCGGTGTTTATACAGGGTTGGCTGAAGTTTCACTCCGTGGCGACAACGACGCAAGCGGGCAACCAGAATTCGTAGCTCGGATTGATTTCGCATACCCGGCGAGGTATCGCTACCGCGAAATCGATACACGCAACACCCCTGTACCTATGATTGCCCTGGGCTTTAACGGACGCTATGCCAACAAGGAACTTCCAGATGGTAGATCGTTTCCCAACTTTGCAACAGGAGAGTATGGTGTGAAAGTAGTAAATGGCGAGCGCTATGTTTATGGTCTTGACGCGAGTTTTCAATTTAAAGGATTTTCGGCCCAATTTGAAATTCACCAAATGTGGGGAATTCCTCAGCGCAACAACGACGCTTTACTTCATGGCTATTATACAGGACGAGACGATGGATTCTTTGTAGCCGGTGGTTATATAGTACAGGCCAACTATTTTTCCAAAAAACTCAAAACCATCATTTCAATTCGATTTGAAGAACTTGATTTAAACGACCTTGTTCCTGGAAACGCGCAGCGCTTATCAGGGGCGCTGGCCTATCAAATCAAAGGTTTTGACTCAATGATTAAATTTCAATACTTCAACGTGTTGAAAGAGGAATCCATCAATCCATACCGGTGGACTGAGCAATTCCGCCTGGGATGGCAGTTTAATTTCAAATAAGCCCCATCTCAAAGTTTATGGGTTCGGCTGTACTTGCAAACCTTTCTTGTTAAAAACATCTCTTTTCATCCAAAGTATTTAGTGATGACCTGTGATCGTTTTTGGTATCACTGCTTGCCAGTCAACCCGCACGTTTCATACGGCCGTTATCCAACTTTCATCCTGAGGTAATACGATCTTTAATGAAGCTTAATAAGAATCTAATTTTGAGTTG
This sequence comes from Cryomorphaceae bacterium, assembly GCA_007695365.1. Taxonomy (NCBI): domain Bacteria; kingdom Pseudomonadati; phylum Bacteroidota; class Flavobacteriia; order Flavobacteriales; family Cryomorphaceae; species Cryomorphaceae bacterium. The sequence continues at coordinate 4,873 of REDV01000017.1, forward strand.
TTAAGCCCTAATTACTTTTGACGGTGTTGAAGATCTACTCAGCATTGAGACTCTTGAAACATGTTCACTTTTTTTCTCACTTAAACCTTTCATGAATCATGAAAAAACCAAAACCAGTTTTGTTAATCAGTAAAAGGTGGCACCAGCTTCTGTTGTTAGTCTTTTTTATTTACAGTTCACCAATCGTCTTTGCGCAAACAGCATTCGAGGCGTACTCGCCAGCTATTGGTACCACTACATGTCCGGGATCGGATGTTGAGTTCAATGCCGGAGTTTATGAAGACTTGCCGCCCGGTGTAGCTTTCTCTGGATTTACCAGGGTAAATGTTGGCTGCAACAATGCAGGCTCGCATTACCGCAGTATTCATAACTCCACTTCCAAGGCATCAGCCGTGAGTGATGAAAAGTTCGTTAAGTTCAGTTTCACAGCGAGTTCATCTGTAGAATTTGAAGTGTCTGAGCTGGCTATTGCGCATTCCCGTTCTAATCAGGGCTCAAACAACGGAGCTATTCATTATGCTGTGGGCAACAACAACTTTGTTCAGATGGATAGCGATTTCATCATCGGAACCAACGATGGTCGTTCAGTGTTGACATTCGCAAATCCGGTGAGCATTCCTTCCGGTGATTCCATTGTTTTCAGAATGTATGGATGGGCAAACGGAGGCCCAACAGGAAATGGAAATGTTCGTATTCGCGGAGGAAGCAACTATAATATTTCCACCGGCTTAAAAGGTGAGTTTACAATTACAGCGACAGATCCTGAAATTTCTGTTGCACCTACTGTTTTGAGCCAATTCTGCCAGGTTATGGGCAATCCATCCGGCGAGCAGTCAGTAACAGTACAAGGCTTCAACCTCACCGACGACTTGACGATCACAGCACCTGCTGACTTCGAAATTTCACTCACTTCAGGAAGCG
>REDV01000018.1 GCA_007695365.1 Cryomorphaceae bacterium
AACTTCAACACACTCCCAAACGCCCCCGCAGCATCCTGTGTATCCCATGTATCAATCTCATCCTCCCACTCCTGAGCCGTTGGCAATCTGAATCCTGAGAATGTGGGCACATCCGGTATCGCCCGCCTCAATACCTTACCATTTCGTGTAAGGATTTTTCCGTTCCGTGTAAGTATTTTATATGTTGTCATAGTTTTTTAACGTTTATATCGTAATCCTGACCATCTACGGTAATCCTTAATACCTGATCTGTGACTACAGGGTGTCCGCTTTGCTCCGTGAATGCGATGTCTTCTGTTTGAAATGTAATTTTATTGCTTGCAATCAGCAACGATTTACCCTCAACATCCCCCTCAAACACCGCGAAGTCGCCCGCTTCCAGTACCAAGTCAACGCCACCAACCGATTGAAAAGCGTTATCCGGTAGCGTTACTTTGTAACCAGCGCTATCAGGTACAAAGACCATGAACTGGCCGCGCTTGGTCTGTCTTATGGCAGGATCGGCAGTGCGAAAGGTATAGGTGCAATCGACCGTGTTAAGCAGCGCAAAGTAATTTTTGTTAATGAATGCAGACGTGTAAAGATTAAATGTTTCGGTAACGGCTCCAGATAAATCAGCATGGAAGCGGCCCAATCTTACGTCTGTGTTCTGCTCATGAACAAGATCACCCGTGGAAGTTAGCGCCCAAATCGAAGGGTCTGTACCCGGTGTAACTCCTGTGTGCTCCTCAGCCGCAACATTTTTGTATATGTTTCCACCGAAAGAAACAAACAATGGTGCAACTCCAGGCACGTATTCAACCGCCGGATCAAAATCGACTATTGCATCCGCGCCCTCAGTTTGTATCAGATTAAGCAGCTCAATGAAGTTTTCATCCAGCTCCTCCCACGTAAATTCACGGTTCAGATTGGTGAAGCCCGGTGCTGTGGTTATTCTTGTTCTTAATGTCATATCTCACGTTGATTGTCAGTTTTGGTAATCGAAAATCGTTGGCACCCGGTATGGATCCGGCCATCCTTCCATAGCGGGTAATCATCCGCGTTATCTTTCAGGAAAGATTGTAATTCACTCTCATACATACGCGCAATCTTGCAGTACCTTTTTACGATCCGGCTTAATTCCTCATCGGTTAGTGGCATGGAAGCATCAGAACGTTTCACAACTGGCCCGGTAGCGGTATTGAAAACTTTCCCTTGCTCCAAATACATTACGTATGTCCAGTAAACAATCACGGGCAGCACCTTTTCACGTAATACATCGTTTTCGGGTGTGTCTGAATTATCCACTACATCCGCGTATAATTCAGTGCCCAGAAACTCCGTACATTTTTCGCGTTCGGTCTGCATAGCAAACATTTCAACCCGCTTGCCGTCTAATGAAGTGGCAAGCGGGATGAATGTTTCTATGTCAGATTTGTTAACGATCGGCATGGCTTACAGTACTGAGGTTATCTCTGTTGCAATACCATTGACGAAGGTCACGTTGTAGTCACCAAGAACGTAGGTGCCTGTAATCCCATCTGGCAGGTGCGCGTTGTCAACAATACGTATCTTGTTGTCTTTGTCATATACAACTACTCTGTCTGTATTCTCTACAGTTTTTGGCGGAAATTGATAGGTGAAATCTTCTGCAATTGTGCTCATAGTTCAATGTATTAAGTTAGTTATCAATTGTGAGGGTTAATTTTTTGATTTCGTAATTATTGATCGGGTTTATGTCATAATGCCAGCCCCTGAATATTTCCATGCAGGTTTCTTCTATAATTTGACGGTCGTATGTCGTAGCCTCATTGAAAAACTGGTAGTAATTATTCAACAGCTCCTGGCTGAACCCTGTTGCGGTCGGTATGATTAGAATATGAGGGACTCCGGATGTTTTGATGATGGTATTTTCGCAACTTTTTTCTGTGTGCTCAAATATCTTATCGAAGTTCTGTATATCGAACTTCATAACATCCATCTTAACCGGGTTGCCTTCGTTGTCTTTGATGTTGTTCTCAATCAATCCAACCGCACCCGTTTTGCTTGCGCCCTGCATTGATGATAGCATATTCAATATTTCGCGTTCAAACCGGGTCTGTTCGCCTGTGTCCCTTTTTTCCTTGTCTTCAGGGTATGGTGATGTTTCGGCGAAGCTACCCGGATAAACGAAAATCTGAGAGGCTAAAAAACTGGTAGATGCGTTACTGTTCTTACCAGCGCCCATTAAAATTTCAGTGATCATCTCATTTTTGCACGGCTCAAACGGGCTGAGTGGATATTCCTGTTCTCCGTTGTCCCCGAAGTACCATATTTGGCCCCGGTATTTGTCCCAGCCCCCAGCCAATTCGACTTGTCGCGCAATAACTTCAGGATCGGGGTTGTATGTATTGTAATCTTTTGCTTTGCGCCTGTCGAACTCATTCCAGTTATCATATACAACAACTTTGTTTTTGAAATTCTCATCATCGGGCTTGCCTAACCTGCATTGCTCAAAGGGTAGCACAGTTACTGACACTTTTTCAAACATCGCGTTATAATTGAAGTGCAAAGCAAAGCCACCAAATTTTACGTAGCTCTGAACCATTCGCCTGATTACCTGATCGACCCGGTGCCCGCGTGAATTGACAACGCGCTTCCAGAAGTCGCCCGATTCAGTCATTCCGTGCCCAAATATGAACCGCTCCTTAGTTTTTACAACTGCTTTCGCGGTCGGTGAGCGGTCAATGATATTAAGCATCTGATTTGGATAACGATTATCCTTATCATAATGTATAATGCCCTGAACACGTGATACAATGTCTGTTTTGGGTTTATTAACTTTGACTGTTGTCGCCATTTGCTACTTTTTTCTTACGTGTGCGTTTTGGTTTTGGCTGTTCTTCTATCACATCAACAGCTACTTTGTCGAAAAAAGGATTGTCCTCCAAATGCTGTTCATCGATTTTACCGATTATCTCAGCGGTCAAATGTGGGCTTTTCCTACTGTAAGGTCTTGAATCGACCCATACAACAACGCCCGGTTTGATTAATTTTGGTAAGTTTATCCGTTCTGTAATTTGTTTTTCTTGCATATCTATCATTTCCTTAAATGTTTCGTACAAACAGACCCCGCAACCTGATATTTTAGGCTTGACATAAAATAATCGTTCGTACCATTTTGTAATCGTTTCTACAAATATAACGTTTTTCAACAAATCATTGGGGTGTTTAGCCGTTCTGAATTGTTGTAACGCTTCTGATTTGAATATATAAAATTCGTTCATGGTTTGTAAGGTATAAAAAAAGGGGATCGGGTCATTACCCAACCCCCTGGGGATTATTTATCAACCAAAACTATTCAGCAGGTGGAACCTCTTCTTTCAGTGACTCATAAAGAGCGACCGTGGTGGGGATGTCGGTATCAAAAAGGAACTCCATAAAATTAGGCTCCAGTAAATCGCCCTGTGGCTGCAATGTTACTTGCACCACGCCCTGATTTTCCGCGCTGTTATAAGTGCCTTCCACTAAGTACAACCCAACCGCGCGTCCTACAACTTTGAAAATATTGTTTCCGGTGCTGTTGCGCTGGTTTGTTTTCAGAATACCCATAACTTTGTTTTGCTGCAAGGATTTCAGTATCTCAACTGTCGCAGGTGATACCTCATACAGATTGAACATTAATCCATGCTGGAAGCCGCTTGAAAAATCTTGTTCAACTGGCTCTGACATTACAGCGTTTGGGTTTCGCTTGCCCTTGAATGCAAATGCCTGTTTACCTACCTTTATTCCAATCGCTTCGATGATGGTGGGATTGGTCGTATTGAAGGTAAAGCCATTCTGCCCGGCAGTGCGGTCTATGTCGTTGTGCTGAATCAGCAACAACTCTTCATCAGCGCCCCCCGCTTCAGGGAAGGCGCAGTTGTATGTATAATCTTGTAATTCTCCGCAGATGTATGTCATAGCTTAGTATATTACTTGGATTAGTCTGTCTTGAAGTACTTTAACATCAATTGAATCCAGCATTTTGATATAGCTGTAATCAGTAACTTTGTCAAAGAAGGTGTCGAAAGTTGCAAACCCGCTCTCGGTCTCAATACCGTAAGCCAAGTTTTCTTTCGTGGTGATGATTGCGCGGTGTGGCAGGTGCCATCTTGCGCCCAGGTCGTTGTAGGCTAAGATTTGCTCTGTCCAGTCGTCCTGAATTGCAAACTCAATACCGTTAACCATAAGAATATCAACGCCATCTTTCACGGCCTGATATGCTTCAGGATGGGTGTTGGTGGTCTGGAATTGCTTTTTAACCTGATTGGCAAAATAGCGTGTAATCATACCGATTTTATTTTGCTGCCTTACCAGCTCAACAGGCATGTTGTAGGTTGCGTTCATTAGATATTCAAATGCCAATGCTGGGGTAAGATCGTCGAATTGCTCTGCTTTCGTTGCGGTAGCGTTGGCAGTAACAACGGTTTGTTGAGTAGGGTTGGCCGCTACAATATCAGCAATTTGGCTCCAGTACCCATCGATCAAATTGAAGTGTGCAACGGGAACGGCGGCGGTGATTAGCTCTGTTCCTGCGCCTGCACCTACGTTTGTCGCATCGGTATCCATCAACCAAGTTCTCCACAACATTTTCTGAACTGCTTCGCCCGCAAGCTGCTCTACCAGATTAAGATAGTCAGTCCCGGTAAGGTCAGAAACAGGAGTACCCGTTCTGCGTGCGTACAATGCAAGGGTGTCGTCAAGGTCTTTGTAACATTCCTTTAGGAAAATCCTAAACCTGTTTGGCTCCCATACTTTTTTCTTCACAGGGATGTCTAACTGATCAGCTACGCTATCGCAACCAAGATCAGTTTTTCCGACCAAGCCCGCTTCGCCGATGAAGCCGATTTCCTTATTATACCTTATTCCGGTGTGCACGTCATGAAACTGTGCAAACGGCCCGGCTTCAACTCTTTCAAGTCGGATTAATTCCGCCAAATCGCGTACCTGCTCGGCAGTGAATGTCAATGCTGAAAAATCAATGTTGCTCATGTTATTTTAGTTTTTTTGTGGTTTTTAATGCGTTTACTTTTTCGCGGGCTTGCTGCAATCTTTCCTTAATCGGATCAACTGCGGGCTCCTCAAACTTTTGTTCTGGTTTTGCTTCGGGCTGCTCTTTCGATTGAATTTCCTTGTGCGTCTCGACATATTGTTTCAATGCCAGCACTTCGGTTTTCATATTTTCAACATCTTCATTGTGTGAAGCCTGAACAGATTCCAGTTGCTGTTTCAGTTGTTCGTTTTCTGCTCTGAGAGCGTCCATTTCTGAATTTTCAGGAACTTCTGGTTCAACTTCGGTAAGCTCTACCAGTGTATTACCTTCAACACGTGCCGTCCAAGATTTCTCAGCAAAGTTAAAAGTGTAGGTGCCATCCGGGGCCGCTACAGAGTCGCCCTCTACAGGCATCTCGCCGGGAAAGGTCAATTCAGCGCCCTCATTGGTCATGATTGTAAGTGCAGTTATCTCGGCTTTTTTGAAGAAAGATTTAATTTCATCGAAAGCCGACTGCAAAAAATTGCGGTCTTCGTTTGTCATAGGTTTTTCATTTTTAAGAATTGCGTAGATTTGCTGCGATTCCTCTTGCAGCGTGTGGTTAATTATATTGAATGTACTAAGTTTTTCGCCGTCAATGTATGTTTCATTTGCCATCAAATCGCTCAATGTATCAGCATCCAGCTGCAAGCGATCCTCATAGAACTTTTCATATTCCTTTTCAATCTGTCTAACTTCATCCGCGTACTTTTCGATATAATCCGCGTCACCCTCAACGCCGCCCCACGGATTGTGGATCATAAGCCGGAACGATTCGTTACCTTTCGCGCGCCTGTCGATTGTTAGGAATATTTTACTGGCAGCCGATGCAACTAAGCCCTCACCAACTGCAATCACTTCAACTTGCGATTGTAGTCTTTGTAGGTAGTTTGCTATCTGATCTGCTTCGGGTGCAGATCCGCCTGGACTGGATATGTGAACAAGAAA
>REDV01000019.1 GCA_007695365.1 Cryomorphaceae bacterium
AGTCAATGGTCACATCAGTGGTCACCACAGGAAAGGTGTATTCGTTGAAAATGGGAATAGATGCAGAAGCTGTAACGGTATCACCGCAAACATTAATTGTAACGGCAGAGATTATCAGAGAGTCAACTTGTGACCCGAGTCCGGTGGCAAGCGAGATGATATCCACGCAAACCGTATCCACACCGGGAGGGAACACCACAAAGTTTTGATCGGGTTCAATGTAATGCACGCCGGGAATGGCAGAGCCGCTCAGGTCGAAAAAGGTAGTGTCAGTTCCCATGGTGTCCGGTCGGAAAAGGCAAAACTGCGCATTGGTACATCCGGCAACGATCCCGTCGATAAAGTCGTTTTCGCCGAGTTCAAAGCCGGGAACAACGGGGTTTACATTGAGGTCAACAATCAGGTTCGACGAAAAACTGCCTTTTTCAAAGAACACGCCTGAGTCACGAATTCCATCGGCTACATTGGCAATGACCAGCTTAATGTGATAAACTTCGCCGCATTGCACCAATGCCTCTGCGGTGAGGGGTACGGTGTAGCCACCAAAACAAACATCTGATTGAGATTGATTACCCGTGTTGTCTCCTTGGTCAACGAAAAGATCAGCATTACATGGGCATATTTCGCCCGTTTGTGGATTCGTGCAAGGTCCGGGACTTCCGTTATTTACATTGTTGATCGATACAAAGTTGCCATCCGGCAGTAATGCGATGTTTTCGGCTTCACCGGTAAAGGGGCCGGTAATTCCGGGACCACTCAGGAAAAACCCAAAAACATCATTAAAGCCGCTGCAAACAAATGCGTTGTATTCCCGGGATGAGAAGATATAATTGAACTTTAATGAATCACCCGAAGGTATGAAGTCGAACTCAACCACAGTTACGTCGTGCAGCTGAGGCCCTCCCCCCAAAAGTTGGGAGAGATCAGGATCTACAGTCGGGCCGCTTCCATCTACCCCAGGTCCACAAGTAACGATTTGAACATTTTTGGTGGTCATCACCATTCCTTCTTCGATGGGAAAGCCCGTGCCAAAACTTGTGAAGGATCCGATCCGTGGGTTGGTAATGTCAGCATCAAAACCTCCATAGATGGTGACGTTAAATGCTTCAACTCCTTCGCCCAGAAGGAATTCGTTCACAATTTCCTCAACAGTGAGCGCTGTAGACGTTTGGGTTTGAGCTGTTAAATCTTGAACGAAAAGCGTTAGTAAAACAGAAAATATTCCTGTGATTCGGATGGTCTTCATGATGATGGTGTTACATTCTCAATAGCAAAAAGCTTTTTGATGCTTGACTTGGTTCAGGCCGGTAAAGATAAGCTTTTGTTGAAAATCCTCGCTCGGCTGAGCTCTGGGTGTACCGCACAGTTGACTCAATTTGCTGCCGAGATGTGATTCCTACATAAGCCTTCAAACCGCTTACCGCGATTGACGATCAATTACCGTTTCGGTTGCACTGCGAACGTGATAGAAGTGAGGATTCCGGTCTTTACGTCCGACTGCAATAGTAAGCGCCCACCACGATGTGATCCATTTTTGTGCGCAAAAAGCAATTGATGGCTTCTTGCGGAGTGCGCACAATTGGCTCATTCTCATTAAGTGATGTGTTGAGCACGATGGGAACACCGGTTTTTTGGTAAAAAGCATGAATTAAATCCCAGTAAAGAGGATTGGTCTTTTTGCTCACTGTTTGCAGCCTTCCTGATCCATCCACGTGGGTAACTGCTGGTATTTCAGCATGCTTTTCAGGACGGATGGGTAGTACGCGCTCCATAAATGGCGACGGTTCATTCACTTCGAAGTAGTCTGAGACATGTTCTTCCAGGATACTGGGCGCGAAAGGCCGGAATTTTTCCCTGAACTTGATTTTCAGGTTAATGATGTCGCGCATATCGGTTCTTCGCGGGTCTGCCAGCAGGGTGCGGTTGCCAAGAGCCCTTGCTCCAAACTCCATTCTTCCTTGAAACCAACCCACCACCTTGCCGTTGCAGAGGTCTTCCACAACCCTGTTAATCAAGTCTTCTCGGTTTAACGCTTCGTGCTTCACGCCGCATTCCATTGCTGCGGCCTTACATGCTTCGTCAGAGAAAGAAGAGCCGAGGTACCCGTGTTCTAGTTTGAATGTGCGAGGCTGTTTCAGTTCTTGATTCCAAATGTGGTAGGCCGCGCCGATACATGTCCCGTTGTCGGCTGCGCCCACGGGGCTGTACACATTTTTGAAAGGTGTATTTCTTGCAATTTTTCCGTTGGCCACCGAGTTCATGGCAACTCCTCCGGCAATGCACAGATTGTCGCTCGGAGAGGCCTTGTGCAGCTCAGTGAGCAGGTGAAACAGAATTTCTTCGGTAACAGCCTGCAGTGATGTTGCAATGTTTTGGTGATGGTCTGTGAGTTCTTCTTTAGGTTTTCGTGCTGGCCCCAGCAGTTCCTCAAGTGCGTTGCTGTGAAATGGCTGAACGGAAGGTGCGCCGTTTTCCCAGCTCATATTGATGCCTTCTTTCTGGTGGGTGAAATACTTTAAATCGAGCTCAAAGCCTTGTGTTTTAGGCGAGATGATTTTCCTGAATGCGTCTACGTAAGCGGGTTTACCGTAGGGCGCAAGTCCCATCACCTTATACTCGTCGCCATAGTTCGGAAATCCAAGGTAGAGGGTGATAGCATTGTACAGAAACCCTAGCGAGTGTGGGTAGTGTGTTCGTGCAAAAGGTTTGATTTGGGTGCCTTCACCCGAAGCCATAACCATGCTCACAAAGTCACCCATCCCGTCAATGGATAAAATAGAGGCCTCTTCAAACGGCGAGAGGTTAAAGGCGTGCGCCATGTGGCAATTGTGGTGCTCCACTTGGTGAATGGTAGCAGTTATTGAGGATTCATCCACATCACAAGCTTTTGCAAGATAGCTTTTGAGGCTTGCCGATTTACGCTGCCTGCTAAATCTGTCAAGCAGAGAATTCAGCGATGGGCGTTGCTTGATGGTGTATTTGAGCTTTTCAGTGAGGTTGGCTTTTGGATCAAAAGAAACTGCTACGTGTTGCAGGTCTTCAACTTTTATTCCGGCTTCTTCCAGGCAAAATCGAACAGAGGCTTCAGGAAAACCTGCCCAATGTTTGATGCGGTTGAATCGCTCTTCTTCAATGGCTGCTATAAGCTTGCCGTTTTGTACAATGCATGCGGAAGAGTCTCCGTGAAAAGCATTGATACCTAGTATATTCATGCTCATTGGTTAATTGCGTGCCCTCAAAAGGTCATAAAACCCCGAAATGCAATACTTTGGTTTGTTCGGCTGCGAAGGTAGAAAAATTAAAGCCAGTTCACATTTTCATGAACTGGCTTTAGGAGTGCCAATGGTAGCGTGAGGGGAAGTAATTACCTACCTGATAACCGTGATGGTTCCTTGCTTTTCAATAAGCTTGTCGCGGGTGGTTCGGGCCTTAATGGTATAGACGTACACTTCATTTTGGGCGTAGTATCGTCCGGATATATCTGATCCGTTCCACTTGTTGTCCATGCTGTTGGTTCTGAATACTACCTGGCCATAGCGATTCATCACCACCATTTCGAACTCAGCGATGTTGTGGCCTTTTACTTCAAAGAGGTCGTTTACACCGTCTTCGTTGGGGGTAAAGGCGTTGGGTACAAAGATTTGCCCTTCGGGTTCAACCATCGCAC
>REDV01000020.1 GCA_007695365.1 Cryomorphaceae bacterium
AAAGCTGCATGGTTTTCTTTTTCAACGTGTGGTGCACATTGGTGCGGTAATCATATACCCACACTTCTTGTGTCCACGGCTTTTTTGAAGCGGGTCTGTTGTCGAAAAACAACACATTCGCTTTCACGCCATGAGCGTAGAAAATACCCGTCGGCAATCGGAGGATGGTGTGCAGTTCGGTGGTTTTCATCAATTCTTTTCGGACGGTTTCTCCCGCTCCTCCTTCAAACAGCACATTGTCGGGAAGCACGACTGCGGCTTTGCCGTCGATTTTCAGCAAACTGCGAATGTGCTGCAAAAAGTTGAGCTGCTTGTTGCTGGTTGTGGCCCAAAAATCCTGGCGGTTATAGCTGAGGTCTTGTTTTTCCTGCTCGCCCTCTTCGTTGGTGATGGTCATGCTGCTCTTTTTGCCAAATGGCGGATTGGCCAGCACGTAATCTACGCGAATTCCTTCATCGGCAATAAGTGCATCGTTGGGAGAAATGAAGGTGTCTCCGTCAATTTCGCCAATGTTGTGCAGAAACATATTCATCAGGCAAAGACGGCGCGTACCGGCCACAATCTCGTTGCCCGAAAAGGTTTTATTCTTTAAAAAGGCTTTCTGCTCGCGGTTCAACTGGTGATGATCGGTAATGTAGTCGTAAGCGGCAAGGAAAAAACCGCCCGTTCCGCAACTCGGGTCGTGAATGGTTTTCATCGGCTCGGGCGCTGCGCACTGCACCATGGCTTTGATTAACGAACGTGGCGTGAAGTACTGCCCTGCTCCGCTTTTGGTGTCCGCAGCGTTTTTCTCCAGCAGTCCTTCGTAAATATCGCCTTTGATGTCTGCCCCCACCATCGTCCACTGCTCTTTGCCAATCATATCAATCACCTTGAGCAGCTTGGCCGGATCCTGAATTTTGTTTTGGCTTTTGGTGAAAATCTGACCGAGAATACCTTTTTCGGTGGCCAGCGAACGCAACATCTGTGTGTAGTATGCCTCCAGCTCGGCACCGCGCTTTTTGCTCAGGGTTTCCCAGTTGCACAACGGGCCGTCCGGAATTTCATTTCCATCGGCATCTTTTATCCGCGGAAAATCGACTTTCTTGTTGTACGGCGGTTTGCTCATTTCATCTCCCATTTTCAAAAACAGCAGGTAGGTAATTTGCTCCAGGTAATCGCCATAGCCCACGCCGTCATCGCGGAGCACGTTGGCAAAATTCCAGACTTTGGAGATGAGGGAGGATTCGGTCATTGATTGATGATTTTTAATAGTTTTCTGAATACGAACAGGCTCGGACGACGGCCCACACCTTTCTCCATGCATTCGATAATTTCATTTTCTTCCATGGATTTGAGCAATCTCGCAGCACTGGATTTTGGCACCCCCGACCTGCGATGAAATTCCGTAGTATTAAATATCGGGGTAGAAAAAATGAAATCGAGACATTGAATGGAGAACTGTGAATGTGTTTGGCTGGCCATCTGTACTTTAATTGTGTCGTACAATTGATGCACCTTCCGCGTTTGATCAATATTCTTTTCGGCCTGTTGTACAATTCCCTCCAGGAAAAAACGAATCCAGTGCGTCCATTTGCCTTCATCGGTAATGGCCTTTAGTGCATCGTAGTATTCGCGCCGATTGTTCTCAAGGTACTGACTCATGTAAAAAACCGGTTGATGAATAATCCCCTTATGAAACAAAAACAGCGGTATTAATATTCGGCCAATCCGACCATTGCCATCCATAAACGGGTGAATAATCTCAAACTGAGCGTGAACAATGGCCAACTGCACCATCACATCTTTCTCTTCGGTGTGCAAATACTTTTCCCAATTGCTCAAAGCGTCAATCATGTGGGGAACCGCTGGTGGCACAAAACGCGCATTCTCAATAGTGCTTCCCGGACTTCCAATCCAGTTTTGAATCCGTCTGAAATTTCCAGGGTCTTTACTCTCGCCACGCACCCCGCTCATTAATATCTTGTGAATTTGCCGGATTACACCAAGGCTAAGGGGTTTGGTATCCATTTGAGTACGTGCTGTTGACAAGGCAATGCGATAGTTGATCACCTCCTGAATATCTCCATACCGCTCAGGACTGGCTTTTTGTACCGCTTCGTACTCCATCACTTCTTCGAGTGTGGCTTGTGTGCCTTCAATTTTTGAAGACAGAACAGCTTCCTGCGTGCGCAATGGTGAGAGAAGCACGTCTGGGTTGACAATGGACTGCAGCAAACCATCGTAGCGCGCCACAAAGCGATTTGCTTTACCCATGATATCTACAAATGCGGCCCAGTCTAAATCCGAAAGAGGCAGTTGATCAGTGACGAATGGTTGCATGTTTAGTAAACCAAAAGTGAATTAGTAAACTTTTTGTGAACCAAATGTACCTATTTTTGGGACACAAACATACTAGTGTATTACAAATGGTTTACAAATGTCAGAGAGAAGTTGACAATTCGAGAAGCCCTTTTTGCGCAACTTACACTTTGCATCAATGCATCAGGCAGATGAGGGTGGATTCAGTCATTGTTTAGGTAGTGGTTTAATTCCTGAACGAGCAAATATACACTGGTATATGGGTTCTTGTCGGCGAATTGCTCTTTATTATGGAGCCTTTCCAGCTTTTTGGCGTTTTTGATGGCATCCTTTTGACTCGCCTTTGGATCACTCTGAAGACGCTGGTATATTTTCGCACAAAAGCTGGGACGCTTCCCGCTTTTCACATAATTACAATCCCATTTGGAACTGAGTTTTTTATACATCTCATTTCTGGTGATTTGAGAAGTGAGATACTCGTAATGTAAAATAAACCAAAGCTCAAATGCATCATTAGAAAACGCTACGTATATGTCATTCCCCTCTGCAATTTCCACAGCCTTATTGACATCTTCTTTTTGATTGGATAGCTGGCCTGGTTTAATGTCCATATCAAAAACCACCCAATATTCGTAGTCATCCCCGTAGGATTCTTTTATAGCGATTGCATGCTGAACCAAAACTGTTTTTGACATTCCTATTCCAAAGGTTTTCACTTCGGCATTACCAAGCTTAAACGACCTGAAGTAAGCGGGCTCGGTGTTCTTCCCCTCGCAAATAATCACAAACGATTTTTGTATTTCTCTGGACTCCACCCGGTAAGGCTTCGATTCCATTTTTCGTCTTGCCCACGCTTGACCTTCATTGGTTTTCTTTATTGCCTTAGTCTTCTTCGGCATTGTATAAGTCTTTCAGTGAGTCCTCCAGCACGTTCAAATTGTTCGGCACCGCTCTGTACTTACCGCGCAAATAGTCTTTTTCGTACGACGCATCGTTACGAACTCCTTTAATTTCAACCAATGAATACAATTCGGTGACACCATTTTTTTTCTTGTTGGCAAAACAAATTTGATCACGACGAAGTAGGTTTCTGTCCAACAAATTGGTGTCGTGAGAAATAAAGATCAACTGGGCATTGTGTGGGTTCGTTTCCGGATTGTGATAGAGGTCGATAATTTTTCGGGTGAGTTTGGGGTGCAGCCGCGCATCGAATTCATCAATGAAAAAGACACCACCTCTTTCAAGTGACTTAAAAATAAATGGGCTCAAACCAAAAAGTTTCTTGGTTCCTTCAGCTTCCTGCGCATGTAATTCCAGGGGAAAGAACTCATCCTCTTTCCTTCCCTTTCTAAACAAAAGAACTGCAGGATTCTCTTTTTGCTCCTTTCTATGTGATGACGAACTATCATCTACTTTCAAAAATGATTCGTTAGTCTCATCCAATTCATAAAGGTCTATATTTTCAATAGTTGGGTCAGCCGATTGAAGCAACTTTAAAATTCTTTTCCTGACATTAGAATTTCTTGACTCTTGTACCGCGATATTCCAGGATACACTATCGGATAATCCGGGATTTGCAAAATAATCTTGTCTGAAATACTGATGAATTGCTTTTACAATTGGCCGGTTCCAGGCAGCCAACACAGCCAGAAACAGAGAATTACTTCTGTACAGTGGCACATTTTCAAACTTTTTAAAATCCTTGGCCTCACTGAGAGTCAATGGGTTTATTTTGATATCCAACCCACTTCTTTTGAACAGATACTTTTCAATCGTGGATTCATTAGGGTTCAATTGTTTCGCAAAAAGCCACTCTGAAAAAATCTCTGTTCTGGAAGCCTCAAATCCATAGCGGTAAATTGTCTCATTCAATACAAATACGATCTGAAAAAAAGTAGGCTCCTGAGCCGATTCGTAATCGAGTCCGAAAGGAATAATATTCTTGGCCAAAATTTCTTCGTCACTCAACGATTTATCAATGATATGCAACATTGCAAGAATTGCCCTGAACACATTTGATTTTCCGCTGGCATTCGCCCCAAAAATGGCTTTGGTTTTGAGCAGCTTTAAATCATCCGAAACGGTAATGACATTGCGCTCATCCAACTCCTTATTTTCTGAGGAAATCTTGGCTGCCTGCATTTGCAGCGTTTCTACTTCGCGGAATGACCAAAAATTACCTACACTAAATTCTATCAGCATATCGCCTTATTTGTGATTTTTCCACAAATTAAGGGATAATATCGACAAGCTGCCAAATTTTAACAACATATTTGAGCTTTTTGGAAACCGGACTCTACTATGACGATGTCATTATCGAAATGTTTGATTCTCCTGCGCACATTTCGTTTGCCCTCTTTTTG
Source organism: Cryomorphaceae bacterium (assembly GCA_007695365.1). Taxonomy (NCBI): domain Bacteria; kingdom Pseudomonadati; phylum Bacteroidota; class Flavobacteriia; order Flavobacteriales; family Cryomorphaceae; species Cryomorphaceae bacterium. The sequence goes on from REDV01000020.1 coordinate 4,665, forward strand.
AACAACCGGGTATTCCTCGGTAGTTGCTTCTTGGTTAAGTTAACTCTCTGTAGATATTTTAAGCTTATGCCTTTCTTCCTATTTGATTCTGTATCCTCCTCACCAACTCCTCCGCCGGCTCCCAATCCGGTTCTTTTTTGCAGGCGGCCAATTCTGTGGCTGTGAGCAGTTCGCCCGAAAAGGCTTTTTTGAGAATGCTCTGGCGCAGGGCCTCGGCTTGCTCAAGGCTTTGATCAATGCTTTCGGAAAGTTTGTCGCATATTGAAAGTTGAGAAACCAGTTCATTTACAATCTGAACTTGTTCATCAATAGCACAAATAGGGATTGGAATTCTTTTTACATCTGACCCTGAAACCCCTGACTGACCCGCTGTAGTTCTAATTCGCTTTCTGATAAACTGGCGTGAAATACCTACGTTGACTGCGAGTTCGACATATTGAGAATGCATTGTGTTCGGATTCTTCAACCTGCACCTTATTAGTTTGTCAGGATAGTAGAGTTTTTTGTCTAATATCGGAACCCGAGCACAAACACCAACATATTCTCTACTGCCATTGTATCTCGTGAATAACAAGTCATTAGTCATTACTTCAAAACCTGCATCTAAAGGTTCTAATAAGTAGCGAACATCATTTGTGTCGATTTTGGATGGTCGAACAGAGCTTATCCTCAAAATTGGAAAATTACCTTCATCATCAGGCTTTTTCGAAAAACCATTTTTTACGCTTTCCATTAAGTCTTGTAATTCCAAAACTCGCCACCCTTCCGGCAACTTGTCTGAACCTTGATTTTTCTTTTGCGTTTGATCACCATTGTTTTGGTATGCTTCTGTTGGTTCGGCGGCTATATTTAACTCATGGTTCTCAGGGGCAGTATTTGAAAGACTAGGCTGACTGTTGCGCCATGCCTTCGTCAACTCACCCTCAAACGCTTTTTTCAACACCGCCTGGCGGTAGGTTTCGAGTTTTGCTTTGGCGGCTTTGAGGTTGGCTATGCCGTTGTCGAGCCCGCTAAAGAGTTGTTCTATTTTTGAAACAATGGCGCGTTGTTCGGGGAGGGGTGGGAGTGCAATCCTTTGTGCTAAAACATCCTTATCACGCACTGCTGGATAAGATGTTCCTGTTTGCAACTCATTTAAAGGTTGAAGAAATCCCTCATAAAGAGTAGTGTAAAATATGTACTTAGGATGTAGTGTGTTGCTTCTTCCTCTGATCACTGTAAACCCGGAGGAACAAACTTGATCGTCATAATGAGGATTACTAACTTGAGCAATGTTCTTTAAATATGTTCGTACTGTAGAAAAAAGCACATCCCCAACTTTTACTTTTTGTTGGGCCCTTGACGGAGCATCTTTCCATTGATAAACCTTATGATCAATAATTTGACTCAATTCATTGTCAATTGCTCCTATATCAAGGTAAATGAATGATTCTTCAAGAGGCATTTCTTTTCTCTTTATCTTGGTCGCTCTCACACAAACCCGCCCCAATTCTATTTCAACCCAATCCTTTCTCATTTTAATCAATTACGGAAGTTGAATCAATCTGAAACTGGCAAACAGTCGTTTAATGTATTCCATTGCTTCAGGCACGATTTCCGGCGGTACCAATCCAGTTACAAACCATGAAAGAACTATACCCATAAATTGATTTCTAAGTGATCGTTTGGGCGCTCTCTTTGACTCGGTTTTCAAAAAGGCAATGTCTTCTTTAATCTCAGCAACATCTACATTTTGACTTTCGAAATATTCGAGAAGCATAGTTAACTTTTGATCAAACATCTTAATTGTTTCATCATCAAGCAATTCCTCGTACGAGTCAAATCTATCTCCAAAAACCTCGTCCTTAACACTTTCAACTTCATCCCAAGGATTTACTACTTCAACATTTTCCCTTAAGTAATCGAGCCATTGTTTCAAGGAGACAAGAGTCTTTTCAAAACCTGCGATTTCAATATCCTTACGCATAGTTTGGTTGGGCCCTGGAGAAATATTGAAATACCCTTTATGGTTACCGCCCTTTTGGTACTTCATTTGAAACGCAGGAATTGCTTTGTATTTCAAATTGAAGGCTTCATTAGAAAGTGGTTCAAAATCAAATTCTGTAGGACGAAATCCACATTCGATAATAGTGTCAGCTAATCTCTTTTGTCGAGCTGGAAGCATTGCAAGGTTCATCTTCTCTTAATTTTTCAATTCCTGTTTAGTGCAAATATTTCCGGCATCTCATCCCACGTCCGTCCTTCCAGCACACGCCCGGTTTTCTTTTTGTTG
>REDV01000021.1 GCA_007695365.1 Cryomorphaceae bacterium
CCTTTCGCGTACATTTGACGCCATGCACCCGGTAATCAGCAGCGCACAAAACCCAAAGGTAAAGCAGGTACTGGCCCTCGATAAAGCCCGCGAACGCAAAAAACAAAAGCGCTTTGTGGTGGAGGGTTTGCGCGAAATGTCGCACGCCATGAAAGCAGGGCTTCAACCTGTGCAGGTGTTCTACCCGGCGCAGGATGGGGAGTGCCTCCGGCATCTTACTGCCTTGCTCAGTGATGTGTCGGTGTTGATTCCGGTGGAAAATGCCGTGTTCGAAAAGCTCACGTACCGCGGACTGCCCGCACAGGCACTGGCCGTTTTTCCGTTACAAAACCACGCACTGGCAGCCATTCATTTGCCCGCAAATCCACTGGTTCTGGTGGTGGAGGCCATTGAAAAACCGGGTAACCTCGGGGCTTTGCTTCGCACTGCCGACGCCGCAGGGGTACACGCCGTGCTGGTGTGCGACCCCAATGTGGATGTATTGAATCCCAACGTGGTGCGGTCGAGCGTGGGTGCCTTGTTTACTGTGCCCTTGGCTGTGGCAGGCACCGAAGAGGCCATTGCCTGGCTCAAGGCCCAACACATCGCCATTTACACCACCCACCTGGAGGCAGCCCGGCCCTATTACCACGCAGATTTTAAATCGGGCGCCGCGCTGGTGGTGGGCACCGAAGCCACGGGGGTTTCGCAGGCATGGGTGGAGGCTGCAGAGGCCAATATCATCATTCCCATGTACGGCACCATCGATTCGCTCAACGTGTCGAACGCAGCGGCCATCGTGCTTTTTGAAGCGGTGCGGCAAAGAAAATCAGGATAGGCCCAAACCAGCGAAAAGGAATTTGCATCTTTACGGCAAACAATTACCATGGATCTCAATCTCTCCGGAAAACGCGCGCTGGTTGCGGGCAGCACACAGGGCATCGGCAAGGCGTCGGCCATTGAAATAGCTGGTTTGGGCGCCGGTGTGACCCTCATTGCCCGAAACGAAGAAAAACTGCGCAAGGTGCTCGATTTGCTGCCTAAAACCAAAGGGCAGGTTCACGATTACATCGTGGCCGATTTTTCGAAACCCGACCAATTGCGGTCGCGTGTGCTCGATTACCTCTCGCGCGGCAACAGCTTTCAGATTCTGCTCAACAATACCGGTGGCCCTCCCGGCGGACCTGCCATCGATGCGAAACTGGACGAGTTTCAACAGGCATTTTCCAACCACCTTTTGTGCAACCACATTTTGGTTCAGGCTGTGGTGCCGGGTATGAAAGAGGCTTCATACGGACGCATCATCAACATTATTTCCACTTCGGTAAAGCAGCCGCTGCCGGGTCTTGGCGTGTCGAACACCATTCGCGGAGCGGTGGCCAATTGGGCCAAAACACTGGCCAATGAGTTGGGGCAATTCAACATTACGGTGAACAATGTTTTACCCGGTGCCACCATGACCTCGCGCCTTGAGAGCATCATCTCAACCAAAAGTGAAAGTTTGGGCCTCGACAAAGAGCAGGTGCTGAAGCAAATGGCACAGGCCGTGCCGATGAAACGCGTGGCACAGGCCCATGAAATTGCGGCAGCGGTAGCATTTCTGGCTTCACCGGCCGCCAGTTACATCAATGGCATCAACGTGCCGGTTGACGGCGGACGAACCACTTCGTTGTAGGGCTTACTCACTGTCAACAAGCAGCTTAAAGCCGCGGCCGTGTACGTTTACAATTTCAATGTTGGGGTCCTTTGAAAGGTGTTTGCGCAGTTTGGCGATGTACACATCCATGCTGCGCCCCTTAAAGTAATCGTCGTCACCCCAAATGGCGTTCAGGGCAAAGTTGCGCTCCATCACTCCGTTCAGGCTTTTGCACAGCAGGTTGAGCAGTTCGTTTTCCTTGGTGGTGAGTTTAATTTCTTCACCGTTAATGGAAAGCCGCTGGTTCAGGTAGTTAAAGTGGTAAAGACCAATCTGGTATTCCTGGGTTTCTTCCTCTTCCTGGTGATTGCCTGTACGGCGAAGAATGGCGTTGATTCGCACCAGCAGCTCTTCCATGCTGAAGGGCTTTGTCACGTAATCATCGGCGCCAATCTCAAAGCCTTTGAGTGTATCTTCCTTCATGGATTTGGCGGTGAGAAAAAGAATGGGCACCTCTTTATTCACGTTCCGGATTTCCCGGGCAAGTGTAAATCCGTCCTTGAGCGGCATCATCACATCGAGGATGATAAAATCAAAAGTTTGCTGCGAAAACGCCTTCAAGCCTTGATCGCCGTCTTTGCAAAGTGTTACTCCAAAGCCCTTGGCCTCAAGGTACTCACTCAGCAGTGAGCCAAGGTTTGGATCGTCCTCGGCTAACAATACGCGTGTTTTATTTTTCTGGCTCATATCGGTGAGGTATGTAGATGCTAAAAGTACTGCCTTTATTGATTTCTGATTGCACGGTAATTTTTCCGCGGTGTTTATCCATCACGTTCTTTACGTAGCTTAATCCCAGGCCAAAGCCTTTTACGTTGTGGATATTGCCCGTAGGAACGCGGTACAATTTATCGAAAATCTTTTTTTGGTGCTCGCGCGGAATACCGATTCCGTTGTCTTTTACGCTCACTACCAAACAACTTCCTTTGTTGCGCGTTGAAATTTCAATTTTGGGAGATTCCGGACTGTATTTCAGCGCGTTGTCAGTGAGGTTGTACACCACGTTGGTGAGGTGAATACGGTCGCCTTCTACCATGGGGTTGCTGTCCTGAAACACGGTGTTGAGTTCTCCGCCTCGTTGCCGCACCTGGATTTCCATGTTTTGAATCACCTCGCGAATCACGTCCTGCATGTTGATAGATGCCGTGCGCAGCTTTACCTCGCCTTTGTCGAGCACCGCGCTGCGAAGTACGTTTTCCACAAGCACACCCAGCCGGCTGTTTTCATCGCGAATCATGCGCACAAAGTTGTTGGTCTTTTCGGGGCTACTGCTCAGGTCAGGGTCGCCCAGTGCCTCGCAGGCCAGCGAGATGGTGGCAATGGGCGTTTTGAGCTCGTGGGTCATGTTGTTGATAAAGTCGTTCTTGATTTCCGAGAGCTTTTTCTGCCACACGATGGTGCGAATGGTGTAGGCAAACGCGATGATGATGATGAGCGTAAAAATGGCGGCAATGGCCAGCATTTCCCACATGGTTTCAATGAGGTAGCCGCGCTGCCGCGGAAAATAGACCTTGAGGTAATTGGCTTCGCGAAAGAGGTCGCTCGGAAAAAGCCTCACGCGATAACCCTGCTCAAAGATGGAGCGCAGCATCTGATCATCGTTGGTGGATGACACCACGGCCTGCTCAAAAGTATTGAACACGGCAAACTCGTAGGAGGTTTGAATGCCGCGCTCGGCAAATTCGGCGTGCAGAAGCGAGTCGAGCTGATACTTGTCAATGCGTTCCTGTACAGGGGTTTGCTTGCCAAGCGGGAGGAATCCTGAGAGCAAGTCCTCAATCATTTGCAGCGGAGGCAAAAGACTTGGCGACGGGGCGTAAAGTGCCTTGGCGTCCGATCCGGTACCCGTGCCTTTCCAGTTTCCCGCTCCCGAGGTGGTAGGCTTTTCCTCTATCCGTCCGGAAAACTGCTCACTGATGATTTCCACCCCTGATGGATCGTTGTTTTGCCCCAACCACACGGTGTCAATTTTCTGAGTGGGGCTTTGCTCTTCGGAAGTTTCGGGTACCAGCCACCAGTCTTTGTTTTGCTTGCGTTCGCCCATGCGCGAGCGGGTGTCGAGAAGTTCCAGTTGCTCGCTGATATGGGCCAAGGCTGCCCGCACGCTGAACGAGAACTGAGCGTTTCGCAGGTCAATGGAGTTGCGCACCCAGTAAAACTGAATGCTGATCAAACCAATCAGCGCGATGCTGATAAGGCCAATCAGACCTTTGATGAATTGCTTTTTCACTACTACAAAGTTAGACCGAAGCCCTGCGAAACTGCCTGACTTAACCTAATTTAACATGTGTTAACCGCGCTTTAACAGCAGCGTTGAGAAAGGTGAAATACTTTTGTATCGAGCTTAAATCGACCATCTCAACAGTTAGATTTTGGTTTAGTTATCTTTATCGCATCAAAGAGAGTAAGGGGAGCAACACGCTCCCTTTACTTTTTGGGGTCAATCCGTACCTTTAAGGCCTCATAAACGGCCCATGGAACAACTCCTCAACTACATCAACGGAAAATTACAGGCCCCTGTGGGCGGCACGTATCTTGACAACATCGAACCGGCTACCGGCAAGGTGTATGCGCACATTCCCGATTCGGATGAGCGCGATGTGCAACTGGCCACCGAGGCCGCCCATAAGGCCTTTCCGTATTGGTCTGCATTGCCTGCGGGAGAGCGCTCAAGGATTTTGCGCAGGCTGGCAGCACTGATAGAGCAAAACCTGGATGAGCTGGCTGCTGCCGAGTCGCGCGATAATGGCAAACCCGTGAGCCTGGCCCGTACGGTTGATATTCCGCGGGCTTCGAGCAACATTGATTTCTTCGCTACGGGCGTGGTTCATTTCAGCTCCGACGCGCACTATATGGAGGGCACAGCCGTAAACTACACGGTGCGTCATCCCATCGGTGTGGTAGGCTGCATTTCACCATGGAACCTGCCGCTGTATCTCTTCACCTGGAAAATTGCCCCGGCATTGGCTACGGGAAACTGTGTGGTGGCCAAGCCTTCGGAAGTAACGCCTTACACCGCCTACCTGCTCAGCAAATTGTGCATGGAGGCCGGATTACCCGCCGGTGTGCTCAACATTGTGCACGGTTTGGGCCCCAAAGTAGGCGCCGCCATTACCAGGCACCCCGAAATCAAGGCCATTTCGTTTACGGGCGGCACCGAAACCGGAAAGGCCATAGCGGCCACTGCAGCGCCCATGTTTAAAAAGCTCTCGCTTGAGTTGGGCGGAAAAAACCCCAACATCATTTTTGCGGATTGCGATTTCGACGCCATGCTGAGCACCACCATGCGCTCGTCGTTTGCCAACCAGGGGCAAATTTGCCTGTGTGGCTCCCGAATTCTCATTGAGCGTCCCATTTACGAGAAGTTTCGCGACGCTTTTGTGGAGAAAACCAAGCGCATGAAGGTGGGCAATCCCGCCGATCCCGATACCCGTATGGGTGCTTTGGTATCTGAAAGTCATTTGGAAAAGGTGCTGAGCTACGTAGAGCTCGCCAAAGAAGAAGGGGGCACTGTGTTGGCCGGAGGTCACCGCGTGCATCTGGAGGGTGAACTTGCGGGAGGCTATTACATGGCGCCTACCATCATTGAGGGCTTACCCCAACACTGCCGCACCAATATGGAAGAGATATTCGGCCCGGTGGTTACATTGCTGCCATTTGACACGGAAGAAGAAGCTGTTGCCTGGGCCAATGCCACGACTTACGGATTGTCTGCAACACTCTGGACACAGGACTTAACCCGCGCCCATCGGGTGGCGCATCAATTGGAGAGCGGTATTGTGTGGATCAACTGCTGGCTGCTGCGCGATTTACGCACACCTTTCGGCGGAATGAAGCAGAGCGGAGTGGGCCGCGAGGGAGGATTCGAGGCCATGCGATTTTTTACAGAACCCAAGAATGTCTGCGTAAAAATCAGTTGATTTCCTGTTGGTTGTCAATCGTCTTCATTCCGTTGGTAAAGAACCAACCGAACTTAAGATTGAACCAACGCTCAAATTGCTGGAGTTTTTCAATTATTGATTTCATCACTTTGCAGATTTAGTTTAATAACATGAAAACTATGTGCCATGTTGCCCTGAATACGTGTGTTTTCATGAAAAGGTTTGTTAAATCAAGTAACGGTTGATGCTGAGGGGTGAAATGCACTTTGGGCTGAATGTGTAATTTTCGGGCATGCAGCGAGCTGTTGTGATGTTGTTTTTGCTGGTTGTTGGTAGCGGAGCCATTGCGCAACCCGATACCACGGGGGCGAAGTTTTACCGCAAAATCGGTCTGACACTTAACGCGGGAACCATATTTGCCCATACAGCGGATGTAGAGAACACCACCGGATCGGTGCCCTTTGGCTTTGAGATTGAGTACGGCAGGCGCAATCTGAGTGCTGAAGCGTGGAAATTGTGTCACTGCTACCCTAGCTCCGGTTTTGTGCTGGGCTACACCAACTACGATAACGCCGTGCTGGGCGCGGGTGTGCACGCTGCGTATTTTCTGGAACATCGGTTTTTGGCGATGTCGCGGGTGAGCCCGGTTTTGCGGGCGGCGGCGGGGTTGTCGTATTCCACCAATCCATGGCATCCTACGCACAACCCCGATAACCAGAGCTACAGTTTGCCGGTGAATGCCTTTTTGCAGTTGCAGTTTGGACTCAATGCAAGAATTTCAGACCACAGTATGCTTACGGCCCGGTTGGGATACAACCACATTTCAAACGGGGGAATTAAAGAGCCCAACAAGGGCATCAACTGGCCCAACATTGCCGTGGGTTATGCATTTACGCCTGTGTACCACGAGCCGGTGGCACGGCCGCGTATTCAGCCGGATCCCGATGAGAGCATATGGATGCGTACTATCAGCATTTTCGGGGCTTATACCACCCGCGAGTTTGAGGAAGAAAAGCGCGAGTCCTTCTGGGCCTATGGAATGATGCTCAGTACCGCGCGTAAACTGGGCCATCTGCACACGCTTTCGGGCGGGGTGGAGTGGCATTACAGTCAGTTGTTGCAGCGCAGAATATCGCTCGATCAATCTTCGGCCTCGGCTCACCGGGCCGGTTTGCTCGTGGGCCACGACTTTGTATTTGGAAAGTTTGTGTTTTCGCAGCAGATAGGGGTGTATGTGCTGGATCAGTTTCGCTACAACGACCCGCTGTATCACCGCTGGAGCATTGCCTATGTGCATCCGAAAGGTGCTTTGTGGGGTGTAAGTCTCAAGGCGCACCGCCAAATTGCTGAGTTTGTGGATTTCCGGATTGGGTGGGTTTGGTAGCGTAATAACCGCGGACTATGTAATTGAAA
>REDV01000022.1 GCA_007695365.1 Cryomorphaceae bacterium
TCCCGAAAACCGCGTGGAGCGATTCCAGGAGTGCCGGGAAAAGTGGCAGAACATCCGTTGATACCAGGCTACAATCTCAGCCTGAGACTCACCAGGAAATTGCGGCCTGCCTGCGGGTAGTAGAAGTTTTCGGTAGTCATTTGCTGGTCGGCTATGTAACTGAACGTATAGCCGTTGTTCTCGTATAACGCGTCAAACATGTTGTACACCAATACACCGATTTCCATTTCGCTGAAAAGCACGTCGCGCAGGGTATAGTGCAACCTGAAGTTGGTAATGAAATAAGCATCCAGCATTCGATTGCGGTCAGAAGTATTGTCCAAAAACTGCTCACCCACGTATTTAGGCATCAAGCTCATGCGCAAGTCCTTCAAGGGCTCGTAGGTAAGAATCCCCCCTGCCACAAAATTGGGCGAAAAGGCGATGTCGGTATTGCTGTGCTCAATGGCCAGTTGGCCACCCTGATCAAAGTCGTCCACAAATTCGGTGAACGAACGGATTTTATTCCGACTGAATGTGGCATTACCTCCAAGGGTTAGTGTACGGTGCAGGCGCACACCCCCTTCAATTTCAATCCCCATTCGGTAGCTGTCATCCACATTTACGCGATTGTAGGCTCCTACATCATTGATCTCGCCGTTCAACACAAGCTGGTCTTTATAGTCCATCAGGTAGTAATTGGCATTTAAAAACCAATTTCGGCCGCGGTAACGGTAGCCTACCTCCAGGTTCCGAAGTTGCTCGGCCACCGGACGACTTTCAGGAGTGCTTTGTGTAAAGTCGCGGCGCACAGGCTCTCGATGCGACACACCGAGCGAAGCGTAAAAGTTGTTTCGCTCATTGAGATCGAACATAAATCCGGCCTTGGGATTAAAAAACCCGAAGTTCACTTGCTGATCGGCCAGCACAAATTCCTCAAACACCACATTGAATCCCTCAAAGCGATAGTCTATGCCGCGGTATTGCAAATCGGCAAAGGCGGTAAATTTTCCCAACTGCTGCGTGGCTTTTACGTATCCGTGCCACTCGGTTTTGAGCGCGTTGTTATCGTAGTAGCGGTCGCGAATGTTGCTCTGGGAAGCAAAGCGGGCCCAGATAATCTCGCCAAAATGATCACCGTCGTAAACATTCCAGCCCCCACCAACGGTTACATCCAGTCCGCGGTGGTTGTTGTAGTTCATGGAAAACACCTGCCCGTAGAAGTGATTGTCCAGCCACCTGCGGCGAATCAAATCGGTACGCGTGATGGTGTCGCTGTTCACCACCAGTGGCTCGAGGTTGTAGGTGCTGAAACGGTCGTTGGCACGGTATTGCTCAAAGTAGCCGGCACCGCGCGTGTAGTGCAGGGAGGTGTTGAAGTTTACACGTTGACTGAATCGATGCGAAAAGTGCAGCTGGTAGTGGTGTTGCTGGTAATTGTCTACTTCATTGTCGTAAAACTGCATATTGCCGTCCTGGTCAAAAAACATTCCCGCGCTGTTAAAGGTGCGGTTGTTCTCAAGGTTTTCGGCCGATACTCCATTCCATGCCTGATAGGTTACTTCGTGCCCACCAAACACATTGAGGCGCAATACCGAGTTCTTACCGTGCCATGCTCCGGCAAGGTAGTAAGAGCGCAAATCGCTGGAGGCCCTATCAATGTAGCCGTCAGAGGTGATTTGCGACAGGCGGGCATCCAGCGAAAACTTATTGTCGATGAGTCCTGTTCCAGCTTTTACGGTGTGGCGCCAGGTATTGAATGAGCCGTATGCATTTTCAATCTCGCCGTAGGCTTTTTCCTGAAGCGCGTTGGTTTGCAAGTTGATGCTTGCACCAAAAGCCGCCGCTCCGTTGGAGGATGTTCCGACACCGCGTTGTATCTGCACACTTTCCAGCGATGAAGCCAGATCGGGCATGTTTACCCAGAAAACGCCATGCGACTCCGCGTCATTCACCGGAATTCCATTGATGGTAACGTTGGTTCGGGTGGGGTCGCTTCCGCGAATGCGAATACCCGTGTAGCCCACCCCTGCTCCTGCGTCGGAGGTTACCACAGCCGAGGGTGTAAATTCCAGTATGTATGGCAGGTCCTGCCCGAAATTGGCGTCTCCGACCTCTTCTTTGCTGAGATTGGTGTAAGTGGTGGGAGTTTTGCTTCCCGCCCGCGTAGCCGAAATCACCACTTCTTCGGAGAGGAAGATACTTGGCCGCATCTGCGGACTCCAGATGAGCCGCTCGCCGTCTTGCACCAGCAAGGTATCTTCAACGGTTTCAAATCCCAGGAAAGACACGCGCATTGCGTAAGGCCCTGGTCTCAGGTTTCGCAGGCGGTAACTTCCATCGGTAGCGGTAAAGGTACCCTTGAAAGTTTCGGCAATGGCCACCGCCGCACCTGCAAGCGGTTCGCCCCGATCATTGGTTATAACTCCGTGAATTTCGCCCTGCCCCGCGGCTGTTTGCGTGAGGAGGAGCGCAGTGGTAAGCAGCGTAATAAACCGCATCGTACAATTGTTTTAAGTTCAACAATTGCAGAAAACAAGGGGCAACTTTCCCGCAGAAAAATTAACGAATTAAAAAAACCTCCTCCCTACGCCGGCATTACCCGGATCAGGTTATTTGGGTATAATCTCAGCCTGACATCCCGAACTACTTCGGGAGATAAGGCACCCCTTATGAGACGCGGCAAAAGTAACAAACCCGCGGAAACATTGTTCGGAAAGATTCGGGCAACTCCATTCTCACCACACTCTACTGATCTACATATTGTTAGTAGGCCATTTTTTGATTATTGAACACAATGCTGAAATGCACTTTTGCATCGAGTGCTTCAAACACTTTCAAAATAGTGTCGAATCTTGCGTTGGTCGCACTATTCTCTATCTTGGATATCTGGGCTTTCTTAACCCCAACCAATTTACCCAGCTCTTCCTGCGTTAAATTACGCTCTTTTCTTGCTTTTTTGATTGCACGGCCCAATAGATCCAGCCGAAGTTCATGCTCGAATTCGTTGCGCTCTTTGGTGCCTTTTTTTCCGATGTATTGGTCGGTGAGCTCTTCCAGTGTATACGTTTTCATCTTTTCTCCCATGTTTCGTTTAAATACTGTTTACGTAAGCTCTCTGCTCTGGCAATTTCAACTTTTGGTATCTTGTCTGTCTTCTTCAGGAAACCATGTGTTGCAACAACTAAGGTTTCAGACTTGTTTCGTTTATCCCAAAAGGCAAGAAGCCGGTAATGGGCTTTGCTATACTTTGTTCGAAACTCCCATATTTCATTTTGCAGCTTTTTGAATAACTCCTTGTCGTTGGCCATTTTCGACTTCCAAAGATTGTAAACTATCTTGCTTCTGGATTTTTCGTCGAGCCCGTCTAAAAACAATTTGGCTTCTTCTAAAAACACAACCTCAAACCTTGAGTCGCTCACCATTGTAGTTTAACACAAAGATAAAAGTTTCCTGAATAAGAAACAAACGTTCGTATGAACTGAGCACGTACACGTTACATTACCTGCCGAACTGAATCAAAGCTTCACCAGCGCGACAATTTCCCCAGCAAATTGGCCAGTGCGGGCTTGTAGGGTGGGTAAATCATCTTAAAATCGAGATACTTGCGCTTTACCACTCCACGCTCGTTCGAAAACTCCACAAAGCCGTAGTGGCCGTTGGATTTTCCGATACCGCTGTGGTTCACTCCGCCAAATGGCAGATTGGGGTTGATGGAGGTTACCATCACTTCGTTGATACCAACGCCGCCCGATGTGGTTTGCTTGAGGATATACCCGATGTTTTTCTTGCTCTTACTCATGATGTACAGCGCCAAAGGCTTTTCGCCCTGGCTGATTATTTCAATAGCGGCATCAAGGTTCTCTACCGGCAACACAGGCAACACCGGACCGAAAATTTCTTCTTCCATGATGCGCATATCAGGACTCACACCAAGTAGCAAATGCGGTGCAATCAATCTGTCGGAGGGGTTCATATCCCCCGCCACGCGCAGTGTTGCCCCGTTTTGCACGGCATCGTCAATCAGCGATTTTACGCGTTCAAAATTGCGGTCGTCAATGATCCGGCAGTAATCGCATGATTGCGCAATGCCCTGCCCGGTGCGGTTGTACATCTGTTGCACTGCTTTTTCAAACGCAGCCGCAAAGGCTTCCAACTTCGATTCGTGAACCAGGGCATAATCAGGTGCAATGCAGGTTTGACCGGCATTGATGCACTTGCCCCAGGCCACTTTTTCGGCAGCGTCTTTTACGTTGGCTGTTTCGTCCACAATCACCGGCGACTTCCCGCCCAGTTCAAGAGTCACCGAAGTGAGGTGCTCCGAAGCCGCACGCATCACAATCTTACCCACCTTGGGGCTTCCGGTAAAGAAAATATGGTGAAAGGGCAGCGACAACAACTCGGTGGTAGTCGGCACATCGCCTTCTACAACTGCCACCTCCCGTTCGTCGAAGAGTTCACCAATCATGGTCTTTAAAAAGCCCGATGTGGCCGCCGCAATTTCCGAAGGTTTGAGCAACACCACATTTCCGGCAGCTATGGCGTGAATCATTGGGTTCACGGCCAATTGCAGGGGGTAGTTCCAGGGAGAAATCACCATCACATGACCCTTCGGTTCGTGGCGCACCCAACTGCTCATGCCCAGCATGGCAAGGGGTCCTGACACGGGTCGGTCGCGCATCCATTCGCCCAGCTCGTCGTAAATGTGCCGCATGCAAACCTGGATGGTTGCCAGCTCTGTAGCAATGGCCTCTTCCCTGCTCTTACGCAGATCGGTTTGAAGCGCATCCATCCAAAGCTGCTTTTTGACGGAGTCGTTCAGGTAGCGGTCAATACGGCGAATGCGCTCAACGCGCTCTTTGGCCGTGGTGTTTTTCATGCGCTGAAGGTTGTCGGGAGCGTGTTGCAAATCAAACACGCGCCGCGCTTCTTCGGCATTGCTGAATCGGTTGGGGGTGGTGGTGGACATCTTACTTCAAAATTTTCTTGTGAACAAAGCCGCTGCCGGTGTGCATCCGCAACAAATAAGCACCGTGGGGCAGCGAACTTGTGTGCAACACCGGGCGGGCGCTGTTAAACGGCGATTGAAGGACGGTTCTTCCGGTCATATCTATCAGTTCTAACTGCTCAATGTCGGGGAAACCCGGGCGCGGACGAATATGCAGCCAATCGCCAAAAGGCACCGGGTACACATCCACTTGTCCGCTCAAAAGTTCTTCCACGCTCAAGGCGCCGGGCGGACCTACATAAAAGTCGTCGATGTACACAAAATTGCCGCCGTCGCTCAAAAATTCAATCCGAAACATGACCGATTCGGTGAGCAGCGCTGCAGGAAGGTTTACCTCTGTGGCTGTCCAATCGCTTTCCGTTGCAGGAATGAAGTCCTCATCCTGAAGCAATGGTGCCGTTTCGAGGTTGGTGTTTCCCGTGAAGCTTACCAGCGGAATCCAGGTATTGCCGCAATTCGTGGAGCGGTACACCCTTAGGCGGTCGTTGTTGTTGGGCGCGCGTTTGGCCCAGGCGTGTTTAAACGACAATACAACTTCGGTTTCTTCGCTCAGGTTCAGGGGCTGCGAAATAGCGTTCACCACCCTGCCCCGCACGTCGGCACCATTGGCAAACATCAACGACTGCGCGCTGTTGAAACCTACTTGGGCAACGACCCAGCCATCGTCGGGCTCGGGGTTGAAGAACCACAGGTTTTGCGAGAGGCTCTCGGTTTCAAAATCGTCTGCCATTTGGCTTTGCTGATCCGGGGGTGCGGGCATCACGCGGATATAGTTGGGGCGGGTGATTTGCGAAAAACCGCTTGAGGTACTCACCACTATGGACACATTAAAATCGCCGCTCTCATTGTACTGCACCAAGGGGTTGGCGCTGCTGGAGAATTCCGGTCCCCCGCCCTCAAAGGTCCAACTCCACGAAGTGATGTCGTGGTAGCTCAAGTCATTGAACTGCACACTCTCACCGGCGCATAGCAGCCTTTTGTCAGCTTCGAAATCCACCTTGCAAATGTTGGGCTCCCAAAAAACACCGGTAGCCTCCAGGTTGTCGGGTTGCCAGAGGTTGTTCCGGCCGGCAATGGGCGAATTGAGCGTGGCGTGCATTCTGTCGCGCTGCCCTTCGGTAAACATGCGGGCACAATAGGCGTAATCCATGTAGTTCTGCACATTGTCGAGCGAGCCGCAGGTTGTTCCCGACAGGTTGCAGTTTTGCCAGCCGATGGTATTGGGTGTGTCTTCCACGTCGTCGTCAAAATTGCAGTTGTTGGGGTTAGCCACGGGCAGGTAGAAAAAGCCGGGCACATTGTTGCCGCCCCAGATGTGTTGCAGATTGAGGTAGTGACCAATTTCGTGGGTGAGCACGGTCCGCCTGAAATAATTACTGGTTCCGATGGTTCCTACGTAGTCGTGCCGCATCACGATTCCGTCCCATTCCGGAATAGTATCGGCGGCGGCGGGCATTACAGCGTGACCGGCCAGGCCGGCGGCGTCGGCGCACACGTAGATGTTCAGGTACTGGTCCGGCGGCCACTGAATGAGCGATTTGGCACTGTGGTCGCCCGGGTTGGTGAGCGCAGATGCCGTGCGGGTAATGCCGTTGGTACAGTTGCCCTCCGGGTCTTTGCGGGCCAGACGGATTTCGATTTCGGTATCGGCTGCAATACCTTGAAATTCCGGAAGGATATCGCCCGTATCGGGATTGAGTTTGCGGAGTTGAAGGTTTGCCTGCTCCACAGCATCGTATATCTGGGCATCCGAAATATTTTCGGGGCCGAAGTTGTGGATGACGTGAAAAACCACCGGTATGATATAGGGGTCGTTGCTGCGTGAAACCCGCTGAAAATGACGGGCAGCTTCGTCCAGGGACTGGTTTCGCGCGGCTATGGCGGCGGCGATTTGCGGGCCCATTCGGAGTATTTCGCCGTGCATTTCATCGGTGCCGCAGTGCAGATGAGGCGTTTGGCTTTGGGCCGATGTAAAAATGACCAACAGCACAAGAGTCAATAAATACTTCATGGTAAAAACAGGTTGTGCAGCCGAAGATACGGATTAGGTTTTTTGAAGATTTCGGAATTTTGAAATCGTTTCGGAGCAAGCGGAGGGAATTGGTTTTATTCAAAAAAAGCGCCCCTTGCGGGACGCTCCTTCAATATTCGAGGAGAGAAGCAAAATTAATCGGCTAACTTAATCGCTTTTTTCACCAGCAACTCACCATCTACATACAGCGC
>REDV01000023.1 GCA_007695365.1 Cryomorphaceae bacterium
GAGCCGCCAAAATCTCCGTTGCAGTCGGCCACGCAGGGCTCAATACCTGTATTTCCTCCTACGCAGTTGTCGCAGTTATCAATAAAGGCCGTACCCCCGAAGTCGCCATTGCAGTCTGCTGCACAGGCCTCCTCGCCGGTGGTTCCTCCCACGCACTCGCCACAGTTGTCAATAAAAGCAGTTCCGCCAAACACTCCATTGCAATCCTGGGCGCATGGCTGAAGTCCGGTGGTGCCGCCTACGCAAACCCCGCAATTGTCGAGGAAAGCTGTTCCGCCAAAGTCACCGTTGCAATCGGCCACACAAGGCTCATCACCGGTGTTTCCTCCCACACAGTTATCACAGTTGTCAATAAAGGCTGTGCCTCCAAAATCTCCGTTGCAGTCGGCCACGCAAGGCTCAATGCCGGTATTTCCTCCCACGCAATTGTCGCAGTTATCAATAAAGGCCGTACCGTCGAAGTCGCCATTGCAGTCTGCTGTACAGGCCTCCTCGCCGGTGGTTCCGCCCACGCACTCGCCGCAGTTGTCAATGAATGCGGTTCCACCCACATCTCCGTTGCAGTCAATCGGAATACCTATGCAATTGCAGTCATTATCGTAGGTGTCATTTCCGGTAGTTGGGTCGTTGTCATCACAAGGTGTTCCGGGCAATGCAGAGCCACCGGGCAGGCCCTCGCAGTCTATAATCTGTCCTACACAGTTGCAATCATTGTCCCAGGTATCGTTACCGGTATTGGGATCACCGTCGTCGCATGGTTCACCAGGCAAGGCATTTCCATCAAAATCTCCGTTGCAGTCTCCCGCCTGTACACACAGAGAAAATTCCATTCCGGCATTGCTATTAAGACGATACATTCGGATATACAATGTTTCTCCGGCCAATGTTGGATCGTCAATAATAAGCTGAGGAATGTTGGGTAAGCAACCCACCTCGCTAAAGCTTCCGCAAGAACCCTCATAAACCGTGAGGTACGCGAAACCAGCGCTCAGATTCTCGCGTTGAATCCGAACCAGTCCGTCATCAGGCATGGTAAAAGTGAACCACACATCGCCTCCTGTAAGGCTTCCACAACTTGGGGAAGGTGCGAGTCCGGGCTCCTGTGTCGCGTTGAAGTTATCGAAGGTTTGCGCTATGCAATCGCCATCCACAGAAAGCGGGATAGCATCCACACAGTTGTCATTGACAGGCACAGTCGTATTCAAAATGCAAAGATCAATCACCCCTCCCTGTTGATTGTTCAATCTCCATACACGGAGATAGAGTTCCTGACCTCCGAGCAATTCATCATTGAATGTGATGGGGCTGGTGCCACTACAATTAATTTCCGTGAATTCACCACACGTACCACTATAGAGAGCCATGTAGTTAAAGCCAGTTACATTTGACCAATTCACAGCAAACTGCCCGGATATTGGTGTGGTGAATTTAAACCAGACATCTCCTCCCTGGTATGTTCCGCAGGATGGATTGGGGGCTACTGCAACATCCTCGGCAGTAGAAAGCTGAAAACTATACTGCTGTGCATCGCATTCGTCGCTCAGCTCTATCTCTAAAGCATCCGCGCAATTGTCATTCGGGTCGGGTGTAAATTCCCAGATACATAGATTGATCGCAACTCCCGATTGGTTGTTAAAGCGCCATGTACGCAGATACAGCGTCTCTCCCGCCAAATCGGGTTCTACGAAATTGGCGATTAAGTCATTTGTACTGGCGGCACAATTCAATTGTGTTAAACTTCCACAAACTCCACTATAGAGTGCCCACGATCCATTGTTCAGCGCACTGGTCACCTCAACACGAAAGTTTCCGGAGGACGGTACCTCAAAAGTAAACCATACATCACCGCCCTGATACAATCCGCAAGAGGGGTTTGCAGCAACAGAAGTCGGTTCGGATGTGCTAAACTCGGAGCTGTAGGTTTGTGCATTGCAGCTTGCGCCTACAGGGATGCTGATGGCATCCGCACAGTTGTCATTAGCAGGAGGGACTATCTCCTGAACACAAAGATCAAAATCGATTCCTTGTGTACTGTTGAATCGCCAGCTGCGGATGAAAAGCGTTTCTCCGGCCAGGCTGGTTTCACTAAAGTTGGCGCTCATCTGATTGGCACTGGTGGCGCAGTACATTTGCGTAAAGCTGCCACAGGTTCCACTGTATAATGCCCACTGAGAGTTGCTCCCTGCACTACTCATCTGAATGCGGAAATTGCCTGAAGCGGGCACCTCAAAACTAAACCACACATCACCCCCCTGAAACAATCCGCAGGAAGGGTTAGGGGCAACCGAAGCAGGCTCGGCCGAGCTGAACTGCGAACTGAACGATTGGAAATTGCATTCTGAATCCACCGGAAGACTGATTGCATCCGCACAGTTGTTGTTTACAGGAGGAGTAATTTCCCAGATACAAAGATTGAAATCAATTCCGGTAGCATTATTAAAGCGCCAGGAACGCAGGTAAAGCGTTTCACCTGCCCAATCGGGCTCGATGAAATTGGCATTGAGCTGGTTGGTGCTGGTGGCGCAGGCCAACTGGGTGAAACTGCCACAGGTGCCGCTGTAGAGCGCCCATTGGGAGTTGCTGCTGGCGCTGCTCATCTCGATGCGGAAGCTCCCCGAGGCGGGTACTTCAAAACTAAACCACACATCACCACCCTGGTACAATCCGCAAGAGGGGTTAGGAGCTACTGAGGTCGGTTCGCCAGTTGCACCTATACTCGTGTAACTTACGAATGTGCATTCAGTCCCTGGCACTATGGGCAAGGCATCCGCACAATTGTCGTTTGCAGGCTGTGCGTAGCCTACGTAAAACGAGACCAATAAAGCCATCGCTATCAAGTACTTTAATGTTTTCATGGGGTTGTTTTTGGTTCATATATTGATTGAGCAAAGTTTGGAAAGGCTCCTGTCAAGGCTCTCACCCATACGGGTGATTTTGTGTTAAATCCATTTCACGAAAACTCAATTAATCTGAAAAGACCCGTGCAGAAATTACACTCATCATGATGGATTGAGCAAGGTCAAAACAGCCTGGGTGCGATTTTCGACACCCAGCTTTTTGAAGATGCTTTTGAGGTGGGTTTTTACCGTATTCTCGGTGATATCGCAGGCCTGTGCAATTTGCAAATTGGTCATGCCACGGGTGAGGCAATCTGCCACATCACGCTCTTTATTGCTGAGATTATTTTCAACAGACATGGTTCAGGTTGATTGAATCACGAACGGACGATGATGGCTTCACCCAACTGAAAACCAAACTTTTTTGACACGCCAATAAAGCCACTGTGTGATGAATAGCTGCATGACACAAATGGCAGTTAAAAGCATGATTAATTCGAGGTTGAGAAGAAGCGTGCATCCAATAACAGCGAGCCCCACAGCCGTTCCGTAAAAGAGTTTCACACCAGCGTAACTGTTGTTTTCTAACCTGGTGAGCAGGGCTACAAAATCAAACTTGTTGATAATGGTGAGCAAAGCAAGCACACCCAGCAAAACCATAACGTTGAAATCAAGCTGCTGTGCCTTGGCAAACAATTCGTTTACAATCAGCAACTGAATAAAAACCAATCCGCTCAAAACAGCTGCAACCTCTACATACTTCATCCTTACAACCGCAAAAGCGGCATTTTTTCTGCGTGAATAGAGCATGGAGAAGTCGTTGTTCGCAGCGTCAGCCATGCCGTTTACCGGTGCTATGAGTACTCCCCAAAAGCCAAGTATGAGTGTAAGTGTCGCCACGTGTTGCTCGGCACAACACCAGGATAGATACACAATTAAAAAAGTGGTACCAAGGTGAAATGAGAGCGCAGAAAGTCCGGGGTAAACGGCCGTTTTGTGAATGACCTTGACCAGCCGATTATTCTTGGGTGCCGCTTCCTTAATGAAAGACAAGTAGCCTTTGTATTGACAAAACCCAACCAGAAGAATCAACCAAACTGATTCTGCAACGAGGGCGGCATAAAGGAGAGCATTGGTTGGCAGCATACTCCAATGCCAAACGTGCAAAATAAGCCACAATAACAGCGCATTGATCACAATTGCCACCAACGCAAGCCATCCCACCAAACGGGTATGCCCTTTCCCTATTAGAAAAGAATGAAAAGGCAAAGCGAAGTAATACACCGTCACGAGCACTGCAAACCATGGGGCTGCTTCATAAAACAACTGCACCGTAGCGTTCGAAAACAAGTATGAGAGAATGGCAGCGCTGCCAAAGGAAACCAGGGCCAGAAAAACACCAATACCTGCAAAATGAAGCACTGATTTCAACAATACTTGCGACGAACAGTTACCTGATTTGTTGCGAGCAAAGTGACGCGCGTAAAAACGTTGAAAGCTATCCGTAAGCGCAAAGCCATAGGCCAGACAGCACAATAACGCAGCATCAATCAAGCCCGTGGCAGCGAGGTATTGCTCGTCTTCAAAAGACATAAACAGTACACCTGTGAGAAGAAGCAGTGCTTCAGACAAGTCGCTTAAAACAAGTGAATAAGATTTTTTGAATATGGCTTTTCGGGAGAGCTGCATAAAACCGTATTGGGTACGATGCAAAGTTGGCTGCTCCACCGGTGTGGCTTCTCACCCATTCGGATGATTTTGCGCCTGACAAAGCCACAAACACTAGTTCTCAATCAGCTCCCTGATTCTGAACATGGCCTGTGTTCGGTTGTGCACATCCAGCTTATCAAACAGGTTCTGCAAGTGCGTTTTAACGGTATTCACCGAGATGAATAGCTCCTCCCCGATTTCGCGGTTGGTTTTACCGGTTTGAAGCAACTGCATCAGCTCAAACTCGCGCTCGCTCAAGGCGGTAGGCAATTTGTCGTTGATTTGATGCAACGACAATGGAGCCGACTGGGCTCCGTTCATATTGAAATGGTTATAAAGCGCTACCTCCAGAGAAGTCATCAGGTCGTACCCGTCAAAAGGTTTGAGGAGGTATCCTGCTGGAAAAGTTTTTTTGGCGCGCTCCAAGGTACTTTTGTCCGAATGACTTGTGAGATACACAAAAGGCAGCTTGTACTTTTCGCGCACAATGCCAGCGAGTTCTATACCGTCGGGGGGACTGCCCAGATTGATATCTAGCAATAAAGCGTCAGGGCGATGATTTTCCAGCAGCTTGAGAGCCGCTGCACCACTATTGGCAATGCCCACTACCGTAAAACCACTTTCCTCCAGGTATCCCTGAATATCTTCGGCGATGAGCGGCTCATCTTCCACAATCAGGATATCGTATTTTCTACTCACGCCTTGTTGTATTTGCGAATTCGGTAATCAATCTGGAGTCCTTGTTCACTTTTAATCTCAAAATCCGCCTCCAGTTTTTGCTTGAATGCATTGAGGAGCTTCATTCCAAACGAAGTTGATTTGGGTGTGATATCATCAACCCCAACACCATCATCCTTTACACGCAAGATAAGAACATCGGCGTTTTCTTTCAAGCTCACCCACAGATTACCTTCTCTCCCTTCTGGAAACGCATATTTGAGCGAGTTGGTAATCAGTTCATTCAAAATCAAACCCACAGGTATGGCTGTATCAACGTCCAGCAGTAAGGGGTCAACATCAACATGAAGCTGAACCAAATCATGGTCAACACGGTAGGTTGAAAACAGTCTGTTACTCAACTGTTCAATGTACTGGGGCATATCAATGGTGCTCAAATTTTGGTCTCCGTAAAGAAACTGATGAATGAGCGCCATAGACTGTACCCTGTTGCGGGTTTCGTTTACAGCTCGCTGGGCCTTGTCATCGGTTATTTCGCGTCCTTGAATGCTCAACAAGCTGCTTACTACCTGAAGGTTGTTTTTTACACGATGATGAATTTCGCGCAGCAGGGTTTCCCGGTCGCGAAGCAGGCTCTCTGTTTTGGCTTTCTCAAGGGATAGTTTTCGGTTGCTTCTCACTTTCGACACCGCAAAAACAATCATAATCAATACGGTAAGAACAGCGAACGCACCCCCAATAAAAAGGGCCTGTTTCTCACGTTGGTTTTTTTCCAGCTCCAGTTCCTGCATTAATATGGTATTCTCTTTTTCGCGGGTTTCAAAGCGGGTTTGCATTTCTTCTGTGAGGCGAACTTTCTTTTCTTCGGAAGATTCTCTATACAGTTCAAAATAGGCCTTTTGATGCTCATAAGCTTTCAAGTAGTCACCTAGCATGGCATAGTTGGCGGCCAATTCTTTTTCGAAGCTGATGAGTGAATTTGCACGATCCCACTTTTTCACATCCTCATAAAATGGTATCAATCGTTGAATAGCTTGATCAGGTTGGTTTTGAAAGCGGTCAATCATTGCCAGGTTCAACTGAACACCTATCAGTTCTAACGTGAGCTTATCCCCCATTCTGGCAAGGGCCATGTTCAGATAGGCTTCTGCATCTTCAAAATTCTCAAGAGCCACCAGTGTTCGTCCGAGACCGGAATATACAGAGGTAACAGACAAACTATCTTTTACCGACTCAGCCAATTGGAGAGCAAGATGGTAATGCTCCATGCTGGCATCATAGTCATCAATCATGTAGTACGCATTTCCAAGGTTGAGATGAGAAGTGGCCAGACCAGCCGTGTCCTGAAGCTGCGTTTTGATTTGAATTGAGCGTAAATACGTTTCCACGGCCTTGTCGTGTCTTCCGCGCACGCGAAAAACAATTGCAAGGTTGTTCAAGGCTTTGCTTTGCCGGTCCAGATTGCCTGCAGATTCCCAAAAGGTAATGGCTTGATCGTAACACTGAATGGCAGAAGCAAAGTTTTGATTGTAGTAGTGCACGAGGCCTTTGCTAAAAATCAGGTCATATTTCAGCCCAAGATTCGACTGTTTCTCTGCCCAGTCAATTCCACGATCATACCACCACAACGCGGAATCGGCGCTCCCCATCATGTCATGGACCCATCCAACTGTAAAAAAGCTGCGCTTGAGAAGGGTATCGCTTTGTTCTTTTTGAGCCAGGAAATGTGTGTACAGGGCTATACTCAAAGCGCTATCGGGATGGTTTTGCGTTATGCTCCGGGCCTCATCAAGCTGTGAAAGCAAGGTTTTTTCCAGCTCAGAAATGACCTGCCTTTCAGGCTGGGCGCACAACGAAGCGACTGTGCTAACAACAACCGAAGCCACCAAGATAAATCTCCTTGATTTCATAAATGTTTTGATGGTGGTAAGTTACGTCGCCCAATTCAATTCAACATGATTTACATCACAAAAGACATATTTTTTTCTGATGCGGGCGGATATGATTTTCTTTTATCTTTGCAGCCCGATTTCAAAGGAAGTCGTGGCAAGCAGGCTCCGTAGCTTAACTGGATACCTGCCTGCCGGCAGGCAGGGAGCACCCAAATG
>REDV01000024.1 GCA_007695365.1 Cryomorphaceae bacterium
AACACTCATTTTTTAACCCAATCGTAATTTGTCCGATTTATAGGGGGTCAAACCAGATGGTGCAGCAAGCAACCTATTGTGTTGGTCCAATGAAAGTGCTTTGTACACCACCAACGGCGAATTTCAAGACTGCCAGCTTATTACAAGTGTTTCATCCGGGCAATTTTCCGATGAAACCATCAACCTGTATCCCAATCCGGCACATGGCATGGTGAGGCTAGAGGTTCCTGCAGACTGGGGCGGCAGCGATGTCGCCATTGAAATCATATCGAGCAGTGGTCAGATGGTTCATTCCCACGCAGCCACAAGTCTTCCTTCTACATGGATTGACTTACAGGGATTGCCCCCGGGAATGTACCTTGTGCGTATTCATGCGCAGAATCGCACCTATGTCAGAAAGTTGGTTTTACGATAGGGTACCCACTCAGACACGTTTCCGAACGCTTCCGTTGCTTGTGACCTAAACATAAACCGCCTATGGATAACCATTCCATTGGTGTGCTAAATTAAATTCAACGAAGTCAATCCTTTCTGGTTCGATTGCCTGTTCAGTATGCGTATGATTCTTTTTCCTTATTTTTGATACATGGCTACCATCAAAATAAAAGTCAGCGATAAAGTCGTCGAGAAGGTGTTGTGGCTGTTGTCGCAGTTCAATCCCAATGATGTGGAGATTGTCGAATCGGATTTGGGTTTTGAAGAGAACAAAACTTATCTGCAACTTCAATTGGACCGATTAAATTCCCCGGGTTCAACGAGATATACGCTTGAAGAAGCCGAAGAAAAACTGGAGCGAATTATTAAAAAGCATGAGGGTTGAACTTCAGGATTCGTTTCTCAATAAGCTAGAGAAAATTGTAGAGTTTATTGCCAGGGATAAACCCATTGCCGCACGAAGATTTAAGAATGATTTGATTGATGAATTGAGGAAAGTAGGTGATTTTCCATTTCGCTGTAAGCCTTCGATTTATTTCGGAGATTCTTCAATTCGTGACATGGTTTTTAAAGGTTATACCGTTGTTTACAAGGTCTATGAGCAACAAGAAGTTTTGGTTGTTTTTGGATTAATTAAGCAGGAGTCTGGATTGGATGAATGATTTGGTACAGCATCTCTAAATATTTACTGGAAGTGTCCCACTCAGACTCGTTTCCGAATGCGTCTCCGCCTTAGCTTCGTTTCATTTCACCATCCCCCTTGCGTCCATTGCGCCTCCTTCGCGCACTTTGCGGTTAAAAAAGAGCGTATGGCTTTGTGAAAGCAAAAGAGACACCCCGCTGCTTAGGAAGAATTCTCTAACCTTGAAGGAATAATTGCTAAATTAAAGCAATGAATATCCACGCAGAAAAACTCGCATTGATTCAATGGTTGACACAATTGACTGATGAAAGGATTATTGTGCGTATAAAGCAGTTACGCCTTCAGGAAGCCGACTGGTGGGATGAACTCAGTCCTGAAGAGAAAGCAGATATGAATGAGGGAATTGCGCAGAGTGAGCGCGGAGAGACCACTCCGCATGATAAAGTAATGGAGAGGTTCAAATCATGGCGTACCGAATAGTATAAATGGAGCTATTGAAGGCTCCTTTATTCAGGCTGTTCCCTTTGCGCTCATAGCGCCTCCATAGCGCACTTTGCGGTTAAACAAAAAGGCGTGCGATGCCTTTGAAGTGTCGAAGAAACACCCCCCTGTGAAAAAGTCTCTCAGCCCTTGCAGATGATTAGTCCGCAAGCAATCTACCTTTACCCAAAGCATTTTCGTGAAAAAAGTCCACTTTATCGCCATCGGCGGAAGCGCCATGCACAACCTCGCCATTGCACTGCACCGCAAAGGATACCGCGTAACCGGCTCCGACGACCAGATTTTTGAACCCTCGCGTGGTCGGCTCGGCAAAGAAGGCATTCTGCCCGAAAGCGAAGGCTGGCACCCGGAGAAAATCACCGAAGACCTCGACGCTATTATCCTCGGCATGCACGCCCGCGCCGACAATCCCGAACTGAAGCGGGCAGAGGAGCTCGGCCTGAAAATATTCAGCTATCCCGAATACCTTTACGAACAAGCCAAAGACAAGGAGCGCGTGGTGATCGGTGGCAGCCACGGCAAAACGTCCATCACAGCCATGATTCTGCACGTGCTGCACAAGTTGCAAACCGACACCGACTACATGGTGGGCGCCCAGCTTGAGGGCTTTGATTGTATGGTGCGGCTCAGCGATACCGCCGAAATAGCCGTTTTTGAAGGCGACGAGTACCTCAGTTCACCCATCGACCGGAGACCCAAGTTCCACTTGTACAAGCCACACATTGCCGTATTGAGCGGCATCGCGTGGGATCACATCAACGTGTTTCCCACCTGGGAGAATTACGTGGAGCAGTTCCGCATTTTTATCGATCTCATTGAACCCGACGGTACGCTTATCTATTGCACCGAAGACGCCGAACTGCGCAAACTGGCCGAAGCCAAAGCCGGACTCCAAAAGAAGCCCTACGGCATTCATCCACACCGCATCGAAAACGGAACCACCATTCTGATTACCGATTCGGGCGAGGAAGTACCGGTGCAGATTTTTGGCGAGCACAACCTGATGAATCTGAACGCTGCCCGCCTGGTTTGCCTGTCACTCGGTGTAAGCGAACCGGACTTTTATCGTGCAGTAGCCGATTTTACAGGAGCGTCCAAACGACTGGAACGCATCGCGCTCAACGATCAAACAACCGTGTACAAAGATTTTGCACATTCGCCGAGCAAGCTGGTGGCCACCACCGAGGCGGTGCAAAAACAATTTCCCGACCGCAAACTGGTGGCCTGCATGGAGCTGCATACCTTTAGCAGTCTCAACAAGGAGTTTCTGCAGCAATACGCCGGAACTATGGATTCGTGCGATACGGCCATTGTGTATTTCAACCCCAAAACCATTGCACACAAAAAACTGGAACCGCTCAGCGCGGAGGAGGTGAAAGCGGCTTTTCAGCGCGAAGATCTGATTGTACTCACCGAAACCCAACAGGTGTTGGATTGGCTGAAAAGCTACCCTTGGCCGGGCAGTAATTTGCTGCTCATGACTTCCGGAAACTTTGACGGCGTAAACCTCGACGAATTTGCCCGCGAATTACTGGTCGTAGAGTAGCATCACCCCTTGCGGAGCTTTCTGAGCACCTTCATAAACAGGCTCACCAAAAGTGAGTAGATAATGGAGAGGGCTATAAAACCGGTGAGCGTTGCCAGCACCCAGTTGCTCAGGTTAAAAAAGGATTCCACTTTTTCGCGCAGTTCCTCGGGGGTCATGTCGGGCTCTTCGGCAATGGAGCGCTGGTACACACGATCCTGCATTTCGGGAAAAAAACCGGGGTCAATAAAATTGTAATAAATCACCACCAAAGAAGTAGCGAGCAAGCTGTAAACCGCTCCGGCTTTGAGTCCGTCTTTGGCGTCGTCAATAAAATCACCCGACCTTTCCGGGTGCTTGTCGAGGCTTTGTAAACTCAGGAAAATAACCAGGATAATCATCGCCATATGGATGAAAATCTGGATATTGGATGCCTGCTGCATCTCAACACCCAACTGGTAGAACGACACTTTTACCACGGCCATCACAGCCACAGCCATCAGCGGAAATCTAAAGTGGGGTGGAAGGTTGTTCAGCACTTTAACGGACCGCTTTTAGCATGCGTAGCTTCTGCTTAATAGCCGAAACTTCATCCCGCGCACGCTGTATTTTCTTTTCCACTTCTTTCTTCAGTGCATCGGCACCCTTTGAGTTGGCAAAGAAACCGAGGTTGTTTTCCAATTGAATGGCTTCGGCTTCCAGTTTACTCATTTTATCGCGCAGCATCCGCGCCTCACGATCAATCTGCCGGTCATTATCGTCCGATTTGAGGGCTTCGAGCTTTTGTTCAAATTCTGCGTTTTCGCGTTCCAGACGATTCATCTTCAGCTTCTGGTACTGGGCGTCCATGGCCTGTGTAAAGTGCTTGTAGATGCTGTCTTTTTGCTTGAAAGGAACAAAACCAATTTCACCAAAACGGGCAGAGAAACCACGGAGGGTTTCAAGGTCTTTGGCCTTTTCGCCTACAGGCTCAAAACTTTGAATTTCTGCAATCAGGGCTTCTTTGGCAGCGAGGTTTTCAGCCAATGCCTTGTCTTGCTCTGCAAAGTGGGCCTTTTTTGCTTCAAAGAAATGATCGCAGGCAGCACGAAAACGCTTCCAGAGTTTTTGCTCCTGACGCTGACGTGCTCCACCGATATTCTTCCATTCCTTTTGCAGCGCAATAAGGGCTTGGGAGGTGTTTTTCCAATCGGTGCTGTCTTTGAGTGCTTCGGCCTTTTCAATCAGCGATTTTTTGGCTTCTGCGTGTTCGTCGAGCACTTCGTGAATCTCTTTGAAGAAGTCGCGCTTTTTGGTGAAGAAGGCATCACAAGCCTTTCGGAATTTTTTCCAAACCGCCTCATTTTTCTCTTTGGAAGCGAATCCAATTGTTTTCCAGCTTTCCTGGATGGCGATGATCTCGTCGGTTTTTTCCTGCCACCCTTTTACATCTTCAATGGCTTCGGCAGCCATCTCATTGACGCGGGCAATCAGTGCCTCTTTTTGTTCGAGGTTGGCTTGCCATTCTTTTTTCTTTTCCTGGTAGTAATCGCGGATGCGATCGTAGTACACGCGCACCTGGCTCCAGAAGGTTTCCTTGAGCTTGTCCCAGTCTTCGCGGCGGGTGGGGCCAATTTCGTTCCAGCGCTCAATGCACTCGTTTACGCCCTCATCCAACTTGCGTATGGACTTTTCCTTATCAAGCGCACGAAGATTTTCAATCACCGCCTCTTTCAACTCGAGGTTGCGGTTCATGTGGTGGTCTTCAAGCTGCTTGTAAATGTTGATGTTGTAGTAGAACTGTTCCTGCAACGAGCTGTAATCACTGTGCAGTTTTTTGCGGTGCTTTTCGGGTACCGGACCGCATTCAAGCCATTTTTCACGGATTTCGTTGAACTCCTTGAAAGCCTTTCCGATGTGCTCCTCTTCCTGAATGAGCTTGCGCAGGGATTCTATCAGGCCCTGTTTTCGTTCGAGGTTGGATTTTTCCTCGCCGGAAATCAGGTTGAGTAATTCTTCGCGCTTTTCGTGGTAGCGGTCAATAAGCGATACAAAATGCTCGTACTGTGGGTCAGCCGCTTCAGGCGCATCCAATTCATCTTCCGTCTCAGCCGATTCTTCAGCGTTGTCAGAGGTTTCGGGGGTTGCTTCAGCCGCTGACTGATCATCGGTTTTTGGTTCCGTTTCATCTTCACTGCCTCCCGGACCTGCGTCTTCGCCAATAAGGCCGGCAGCGAGTTTTTCTTCCACATCAAGCGCCAGGTATTGCTCTATCAATCCGGCACATTCAGAGCGAATAAGATGAAAATCAGGTTGTCCGAGCAGCTCTTCCAGCCGCGCGGCAATCTCTTGTTTTGTGCTAAGCATTATTCAATCAGTCTGTTAAAGAATCAGCAACTGCGCGCAAAGGTAGGTTAATTCCCACATACAATCAAGCAGTGTAAGCAGACCCCGAACAGGGCAGAAGAGGACCGGATTTTCCACAAGAGCAAAAAGTGGGCTTTTTATGAGGGAAAACGAATAAAAATGGCTAATTTCAACGCCCTTTCAACCAAAATGAACCAACCATGAAGTATTTGATAATCTTTTTCTGCACCGGTTTTTTGTTCAGTGAAGCCTTTGGGCAATGGTCTGCCGGAACGTACTACAACCATCAGCAAATGCTCAGTTCCACATCTGTTTCGGGGGCTGAAACGAGTCATGGTATGGCCTTCGCTGCTTTGTACAGGTTGCCGTCTTCAAAATTTTCGCTCGGACTTGAAATAGCCGGTTCCGGATACGATCATCGGCATTACGGAGCTACCATTCTTACCGACGATTACGGGCTGGTATCTGCGGATGTGCGCGAAACCTACGGATGGATGCAGGCCAGTCTTCTCAGCCGATACCACTTTCTGAACGATGCAGTTTTTGAGCCTTATGCAGAGGCGCGTTTGGGGTACCAGCAGTTTTTTACGGCGCGCAGTGCCTCCGATGGCACAGCGCTCGAAACAGGCGAGCAGGTGATGTCGGCGTGTGATATGCGTGGGTACATCGCTCCATGGGAGACGCGCAGCAACCACCTGGTAGGAGGTATGGGATTGGGTACCATTGTGAACCTGAAGAAACTGGTTTGCCAAACCGAAGAAAATTATGGTTTTGAGGTAAAGCTGGACCTTGGCCTCACCTACTTGTTGAGTTCGCAATCAAAGGTGCGCGAAATGAACGAAATGGCCCCGCAACAGTTGATGTCCAGGAGCCAGGTAAATGCCATGCTTTTCAGGGCGGGTTTGTTGGTAGCTTTTTAACGCTGCGCGGACTTCTACCGCCTTTGTATTGCCACGAATGGTGAGGAGGACAGGGCAAGGTTCACTTAAAAATACCTCCCAACCGAAGATGTATAGCAAGCATGGATATCTCGTGATGTGAGTTAAGCGCCTTGCCATGAACCAGGTTGTGATTTGCGAATGGCAGGCTGTAGTGGAAACCTAAAGTAAGTCCCGCTTTTTCTTTGAGCGCTATGCGAAATTCAGCCCCGACCAGCAGTCGGTGAGCGGCAGGGTAAAAGTTTTCCACATGACGGGTTGGGAGGGATGGAATAGGTATATTGCGGGGGTGAATAAAACTACGGAGGAACAAGGTTGAGAAAGGCGATAGATTTTTCTGTTATTGTGCACCTTTGGTGGTGGTAATACGAGTTGTGTGTTATTGAAATTAAATGAGAATGCTAAATCTTCATAATATAGAGGATGCAAAAAAACGACTGGAGAGATATGATCCAACCAGTTTTACTGGAGTCGATAGTAGCTTTAGACTTTTCACTAACAGAATTAATGTACAGACGTTTCGCCACATAAATAGTCTTAACATTTCATTTGAACATCCAGTCACAGTTATCAGTGGAACCAATAAAGTTGGTAAGACAAGTTTATTGTTGCTATTGGGTTGCAGTCACTATGGTTTCCAGAGATACGATTCAACCAAACCAGAAACTGTTCTGAGAAGACATACTTGGAGAGATGTTCTTCCTTTTACAAGCCACGAAACTACTACACGTGACTATGCCTATAAATTGTATTGGCGCATTGGCGCTTCAATACGAGAAGGTGAAGGGAAAAGACTTCATACAAGCCAAGCATGGACTGGCGTCGGAAAAGCGAGTTCAGACCCTGGAAGAATGAATGCACAAATTCGAGACAGGGAAGTTCGTTTAATTGATCTGGAGAGATTAGTTCCCGCAAGAAATTTTTCAAACAGCCTACTACGCAAAATCACTTCTGGTACGGGGACTCGAGTAAATCCAGACATAGAAAAGGCTTTCGCGTACATTCTTGACTTGCCCACGACTTTGGAAGTTAATAAGATTGGATCTCACATAAACAAACTTGCATTCTTAATAAGTTACACAGGCGAACCGTATTCAAGCTACAATGCAGCATCAGGTGAGGAATCATTACTCAATATTTTACATGATATATTTGAAGCACCCAATGATTCGCTCATTTTAATT
>REDV01000025.1 GCA_007695365.1 Cryomorphaceae bacterium
GCATATTTGCGCTGGCAAACAATTTGCCCATCGCGGGCATGCGGTATTTTAAACATCGGAATATGGCGAAGAAGAAAAAAGAAACAGCTCCTGAACAGGAAGTAGAGAATTCTGAAAACGTGGAAAATAAAGTAACTGAGGCCGCGGTTGAAGAGGCGCCCGAACAAAGCCCGGAACAAAGTCGTGAAGAAAAACTGGAAGCCGAACTGGCAGCCGTCAACGATAAATACCTGCGACTTTATGCCGAATTTGACAACTATCGCCGCCGTACAGCTAAACAGCAACTCGACATGCAGCGAACGGCGTCCGGAGAGGCCATCAAAACCATCCTGCCTGTGCTCGATGACTTTGAGCGCGCCATTGAATCCAACCGGGAAACCGACGATGCAACCGCGCTTAAACAAGGCTTTGAGTTGATTTACAATAAATTCAAAGTGAGTCTGGAAAAAAGCGGACTTAAAGAGATAGAAGCGAAAGGCGAGCCCTTCAATACCGACTTACACGAGGCCATCACCAACATTCCCGCTCCATCAGACGACCTGAAAGGCAAGGTGGTAGATGTAGTGGAAAAAGGATACTTCCTCAACGATCACGTGCTGCGTTTCAGCAAAGTGGTGGTAGGACAATAAGCACAGCATGGCGAAAAGAGACTTCTACGAAGTATTGGGCGTATCGAAAGGCGCGTCGGAGGCCGAAATCAAAAAAGCCTATCGCAAACTTGCGCTCAAATACCACCCCGATAAAAACCCCGACGATAAGGACGCTGAAACCAAATTCAAAGAGGCAGCCGAGGCTTATGAAGTCCTGAGCAACGCCGATAAGCGCGCTAAATACGACCGTTTTGGCCACGCCGGTATGGGCGGAGCTGCCGGAGGTGGTTTTGGTGGCGGCATGAGCATGGACGATATCTTCAGCCAGTTTGGCGATATTTTCGGAGGTGGCTTTGGCGGTGGTTTCAGTGGTTTTGGTGGCGGTCAGCGCGGTCGCCGTACCTTTAAAGGCAGTAACCTGCGTGTTCGGGTAAAGCTGACCCTGGAGGATATTGTGTACGGGGTTGAGAAAAAACTCAAGGTAAACCGACTGGTACAGGCCGAAGGTGTTGAAATGAGCACCTGCCGAACCTGTGGCGGTACAGGTCAGGTTACCCGCGTAACCAATACCATCCTCGGCCAAATGCAAACCAGCTCTACCTGTCCGCAGTGCAACGGGCTGGGTCAAACCGTAAAATCTGCTCCCCCGGGTGCCGATGCGCATGGTTTAAAGCGCGAGGAGGACGTTGTAACGGTCAATATTCCGCCCGGCGTGGAAGAGGGCATGCAGCTCACCATGAGCGGCAAAGGAAATGCCGCCCCGATGGGAGGAATCAACGGCGACCTGCTCATTCTGGTAGAGGAAGAGGAACACCCCACCCTGAAACGCAACGGAAATGATCTTTACTACGAGCTGTACATCAGTTTTCTGGATGCAGCCCTTGGAGCCGCGGCCGAGGTGCCCCTGGTGCGCGGAAAAGCCAAAATCAAAATTGAGCCCGGAACCCAAAGTGGAAAGTTTGTGCGCCTGCGGGGCAAGGGAGTACCCAACCTGCAGGGCGGTGGCGCCGGCGATTTGCTGGTGAACATCAACGTATGGACGCCCCAGCAACTATCTTCTGCAGAAAAGGCTGCCCTCGAAGGACTGCGCGCTTCCGAAAATTTTCAGCCCAATCCCACCAACCGCGATAAGAGCTTCTTCCAGAAGGTGAAAGAAATGTTCGGATGATACTCTACAACGTAACCGTAAGCATTGACCACGACGTAGCCGACGAATGGCTGCACTGGATGAAAACCAAACACATCCCCGATGTGATGGCTACCGGTCTTTTCATTGAGAACAAAATTGCGCGTATCCTGGCCGACGAGGAAGGTGGAAAAGCCTATTCCATACAGTATTTCCTGCGCACCATGGACGATTATGAGCGCTACCAGGAAAAGCACGCACCGCGGCTTCAGGCCGAACACAGCCAACGATACGCCGGAAAATTTGCCGCATTCCGTACCTTGCTGCACGTGATTCATCAGCAAGATGGTACGGCCTAAAAAACACCTCGGACAGCACTTTCTCACCAATACAGGCGTAGCCGAAAAAATAGCCGGCAGCCTCACCGGACACGGAAACTACCGCCATCTGCTCGAAATTGGCCCCGGTACGGGTGCACTTACCCGTCATTTGCTGCCGCTTCCTTACGAATTGCACCTGGCGGAAATCGACACAGAGTCGGTAGCCTTTCTCAACGAGCACTACCCGCAGTTAAGCGGCCGTGTGCACGAGCACGACTTTCTTGCCATGGAGCTTTCAGCACTTTTTGGTTCAGACCACGTGGGCATTATCGGCAATTTTCCCTACAACATTTCCACGCAAATCCTTTTTCGGGTGTACGACCAGCGAAACCAGGTACCCGAGGTAGTGGGCATGTTTCAGCGCGAGGTTGCCCGTCGTATTGTGTCGCCGCCCGGCAACAAGGAGTACGGCATTTTGAGCGTGTTACTCCAGGCGTGGTACGATATGGAGTACCTGTTTACGGTGAATGAAGGCTCCTTTAACCCGCCACCCAAGGTAAAGTCGGGGGTGATCAGGCTGCGGCGCAATGCCGTGCAAGACCTCGGCTGCTCACCCGACCGTTTTGCCGTGGTGGTAAAAACAGCCTTTAACCAGCGCCGCAAAACCCTCCGCAACTCGCTCAAAGGCATTAGCCCTCAGAATGTAAACACCACCCACCCTCTCTTTGACCGCCGCCCCGAAACCCTCAGCGTAGAGGAGTTCGTGGCGCTTACGGGTATGCTGGAGAGATAGTCAGCTTCAAGACTCTTTGCGGTGGTGCGAGCATGAAAGAGATGTATATCTTTGGTTCATTGGTTGATAGCCGGCATGGCACACTCCATAGATCGCGGAAATATCCGCAGGTTTGGAGGGAAGGCGGGATATATGTGTGTTGCCCCGTACATAACGAATCCTCCCCCGGTAAGAATCTAAACTTGAGCAAATGACAACTGATGAAATAAAACAGAAGATTAAAACCGAAATTTCAAGGACGGAAGATCTCATCGCTGAATACCAGGAATTGACCAAACCGGTGGCTCCGGATGTTGCAATTGGCCGTATTTCGAGAATGGACGCTATTAACAATAAAGCCGTTACGGAATCGGCATTAAGACAAGCTCAGGAAAGACTGAAAATGCTTCAGTATGCCTTTTCTAAAGTGGGCAGTGATGACTTTGGATATTGCATGAAGTGTAAAAGGCAAATTCCCGTTGGCCGCATCTTAATCAAACCCGAAAGTGCCTTTTGCGTGAATTGTGCCAGTTAAAAGTGAATATTTTACGCCATTGAAGCTCATAAATCATCTGTAACCACTTTGTAGGTGGGGTCTTCCATCACATTCACATCTATGATTGCTTCTGCATTTTTAAGCAACCTGCGACAATCTGTACTCAAATGCTTAAGGTGCACTGTTTTTGCAACCTTGTGGTAACGCTCCGTTATCTTATTGAGCGCCTCAATGGCCGACATATCAACAACACGGCTCTCGGCAAAATCGATGATGACCTCTTTCGGGTCGTTCAAAACATCAAATTTTTCATTAAAGGCAGTGATGGAACCAAAGAAAAGCGGACCGTAAATTTCATAATGCTTTGCACCGTGCTCATCTATTGATTTTCTGGCCCGGATGCGTTTGGCATTGTCCCAGGCAAATACCAGGGCCGCTATGATTACACCAATGATAACAGCCAATGCAAGATTGTGCAAAAACACAGTCACCAAAGTAACCAAAACCATCACCAGAATATCCGACTTGGGCATCTTGGTGAATGTTTTCAGACTGGCCTATTCAAAAGTTCCGATTGCAACCATAATCATCAAACCTGTTAAGGCAGCCATCGGCACCTTTTCAATTAATCCGGAGCCGAACATTACAAAAACGAGCAACATGACAGCTGCCACAATGCCAGATAATCTGGCTCTTGCGCCATTGGAAACATTGATTAAGCTTTGACCGATCATTGCACAACCACCCATTCCGGAAAAAAGCCCCGACAACATATTGGCAGCTCCCTGGGCTACGGCTTCTTTGTTGCCGCGTCCACGTGTTTCGGTAATTTCATCCACAATGTTCAGGGTTAATAAACTCTCAATCAATCCCACGCCGGCAACTATTGCTGCATATGGAAAAATCAAAACCAAGGTTTCTAAATTGAATGGAACCGACGGAATATGAAAAGGTGGAAAACCTCCTTGAATAGATGCGATATCACCAACCGTTTTGGTGTCGATTCCAATGAATGAAACCAGTCCAAATACAACGAGAATAGCGGTTAATGACGCAGGAATGGCTTTTGTGAGTTTGGGCAACCCCCATATAATAAGCATCGTTAGCAATACCAGCCCCAGCAAAACATATAAGGTTTGGCCTGTTAGCCAGTTGCCCGTAACGTCCTTGAATTGATCGAGCTGCGACATGAAAATAATGATGGCCAAACCATTCACAAAACCGAAAATGACGGGGTGAGGAACCAAACGAATGAGTTTTCCGAGCCTTAAAAACCCTGCCGACATTTGAATGATTCCGGCGAGAATTACCGTTGCAAAGACATATTCCACACCGTGGCTTTTTGCCAATGTAACAATGACCACCGCAATTGCACCGGTTGCACCTGAAATCATACCCGGTCGTCCGCCAAAAATGGATGTAACCAAACCTAAAACAAAGGCAGCGTATAAACCGGTTAATGGTGACAGGCCGGCAATTAACGCAAAAGCAACTGCTTCGGGAACAAGAGCAAGGGCCACTGTGAGACCCGATAAGACCTCCGTTTTGTAGTTGACTTTTTGCGACAAATCAAATAGATTCAAATACTTTTTCATTCAAAAGATGTAATCATTAAGCATTTAAGGAGTTGGCAAACTCCCTGAAAGACGAAAAAATTCTTCACATGGAAACGCTCTGCTTCAGGGTGGAGTAACCAGGGATAGATTAAGTGCAGAGACCTTGGGTTTCATAGCCGGGGCAAAGGTGAAGTTTTGAATGAAATAAGCCAATCAAAGCCAAGGGGAAATCACTCCTCGAGGGCTAAAATCAATGAAATCACCAACTAACATTAGAGCCGCAAATGACCTGGCAGTCTGTGGCCTCGCTATGGTTGCAGCCTGTGATTGGCGGTGCTCCTTGCCGGTTGCCAAAAACTCCTTTCCTCATTCTGCAATCACTCCGTCTCTGGCGGCAATAGTTTGTATCATCTTGTTAGTGAAAGCGTAAGCCTTCGTGTCATCAGGGATAAGCTGTGTGTAGCGCGTAAGGACGGCTTGTACAACGACATCTCGCTGATCGTCATAGGTGAGTTTGATGGGCTTGGCATGGCGAGCCCAGTGGGTGATATCGTTTGCAAACTGCGGGTGCAGCTCGCTCAAGGTATGCACTCCAATCGACTCAAGGAATGTGGCGTTGTACTGCTGTTCGTATTGTTTTTTCATAGGGATGACCAGCATCTTTTTACCGATGTGCAGGGCCTCGGAGGTAGTGCCAAAGCCCGCATTGCAAAGCATACCGCGGCAAGTTGCCATATCTGCCACAAATCCTGATTCCTGCAAGGGGCGAATGGTAATATGTCCGTAGTACTCAGTGCGCGTTGCGCGTTTGGAGTACACCACCCACTTCAATCCGCGTACCTGGCGCAGGGTGCGGATGATTTGCAAATCGCTGTACGAGGGCAGATACACCAAAAAATGCTCACCGCGCCCCACGGGTGCATTCCGAACCCTTGAGCGGATAATTGGCGGAAAAGCAAACCTGTCGTTGGGAATGTAGTGAAAGCTCACAGCATTTCCGGAAGGGGCGTAGTGCTTTAGGATGAGTTGGTTAAGCCACCCTGGTTTTTTGCCGGTGCCAGGTTCAGTGAGTAGGTGCGCCTGGTTGCTCAATCCCACACATGGCACCTTTCTGATTTTCGCCGCCCAGGCAGAAACCGGTTCAAAATCGCTTACTACAAGGTCGTACTCCCAAACAGGCAACTTTCTAATGTCGCGAACCAACCTGCCAAAGCGCAACCTGCCAAGCGTGCAACGGTAATCAATGCCGCCCTTATTACCGAAAACAAACGAGAGTCCGCTCAGGTGGTATTTCACACTAAAAGGCAAGTTGAGGTTGTACTCCGTTCCCGAAACCAGCACATCCACGGTGGTATTGGGCAATGCCT
Source organism: Cryomorphaceae bacterium (assembly GCA_007695365.1). Lineage (NCBI taxonomy): Bacteria > Pseudomonadati > Bacteroidota > Flavobacteriia > Flavobacteriales > Cryomorphaceae > Cryomorphaceae bacterium. The sequence goes on from REDV01000025.1 coordinate 6,228, forward strand.
TGAAAACATCCACCAGTACTTCGGCCCGTGTAATGTGCCCGTTTCCGGTGCCTTGTATTGCGTATAGGATCTTCATGTTAGTGGGTGGGGGTCATAGACCTGAATTCAAGCACAAGATTGGCAAAGAGCTCAGCAGGTGCGAGGTCGGCGCTGTCAACATGTTGCTCAACCACTGAAAGTTCTGTATCTGCCAATTCGCGAAAATTGCAGATGCTCCAGTTGCCTTTGTGGTATTCAAGTGCTGTGAGATTCTCAACCCAATCGCCGGAGTTCATATACCACACGTCACCTTTTTGGGTCTGTATTTTTCGGATTTCGGGCTGGTGAATATGTCCGCAAACCACTACATCATATCCCTGTTCAATGGCGATTTCGGCACAAACAGATTCAAATTGATTGATGTATTTCACCGCACTTTTAACACTGTTTTTAATCTTTTTGGAGAGCGATAATCGGCCCCGCCCCATGCGCTCTGACACGCGGTTTGCAATTCGATTGATTAAAATCAACAGGTCGTAACCCACGGCTCCGAGGCGGGTAAGCCACGGAGAATACTGCATGGTAACGTCAAATACATCGCCGTGAAAAAACCATACTTTCTGGTTGTCGAGCTGCAACACCAGTTTGTTTTTTACGCTGAGTGAACCCAGTTCAAACCCGGTGAATTTCCGCAGCAGTTCGTCGTGGTTTCCGGTGATGTAGTGCACCTCCACACCACGTGCCGCCCACGATACAATCTGTTTGAGCACCTTCATGTGTGCGTGCGGCCAGTAGCGTTTTCTGAACTGCCACATATCCACAATGTCGCCATTGAGAACCACCTGTTTGGGGTCAATGCTCTTCATGTATTGGAGCAGTGCTTTTGCATGACACCCGTAGGTTCCGAGATGCACGTCAGAAATCACTACCAGATCCACCTCGCGGCGATTGGCATAGGAGTCTTGTTGTTTCATAGAATGGTTTGTTGCGTTGCGAAGTGGGGTGCGCGCCAGTGCCACACAGGCAAGGGGTGCGTTGTGGCGAAGTGTGGCCGGGGTGCGCTTTTTCTGTTCCGTAGTGTTTCATCTACGGAATACAAATTTCTCACACGGTTGTTACTTGTATATGAGCGATGTGTTACAGCTTGCTCAATAATTGTAAATCCTGGTTTAAGAGAAACTTATGTAGAGCAGTAGTTGTATAGGTTTGCTGAAAATTGGACGATTTTTGAGAAACGTAATATGTACTTTGGTAAACCGATAAGCAAAATCGAAGCGGAAGTGGACGCTGCTGCAGATCATGTTCTTTCGATACACCAATTGGAACCCCCTTAACCCCGTACTCTGAAAACATGGAATCAATCGTATATTTTCCGCAAAACTGTATCTTGGAGCCATCAGAACACAAGCCATGCTCAGACTCTTATTGCCAGCAGTTGCGTTATTATTGAACTTGTTTTCATATGCCCAGGACGCCCACCTGCACTGCGGCACCGATGAAATGCACTAACCTCCATCAGAGTCACCGCTCTGGGACTCTGAT
>REDV01000026.1 GCA_007695365.1 Cryomorphaceae bacterium
CCCGAGGACTATTACCTCTCACCCGAAGGATTTATCGTATTCACCGAGCACTACCTTCGCAAGCGCGGATACTGCTGTAAAAGCGGCTGCCGACACTGTCCTTACGGCTACGACCCAAAAACTGACCGAATCAGACGATAAGAGCATGGAAACAATGCAACACACCAACTTTATCAAGCAGATCCAAACCGGCATACCCCAGAACCTGCCGGAGCCCAAACCCTACGACCCGGACGTAAACCACGCGCCCGTGCGAAAGGATATTCTCAACCCGCGCGAAAAAGCCCTGGCCATCCGAAATGCCCTGCGTTACTTCCCGAAGGAGTACCACGCCACCCTCGCCCCTGAATTTGCCGAAGAGCTGAAAAAATACGGTCGGATTTACATGTACCGATTTCGACCTGATTACCCGATGCATGCGCGACCCATTGAGGCATATCCTGCACAGTGCAGGCAAGCGGCCTCCATCATGCTCATGATTCAAAACAACCTCGATCCGGCCGTGGCCCAACACCCCCATGAGCTGATTACCTACGGCGGCAACGGTGCGGTTTTTCAAAACTGGGCGCAATACCTGCTCACCATGAAATACCTTAGTGAGATGACCGAAGAGCAAACGCTGGTGATGTACTCCGGGCACCCCATGGGGCTCTTCCCCTCACACCCGGACGCACCCCGCGTGGTAGTAACCAACGGAATGATGATTCCCAATTACTCCAAACCCGATGACTGGGAGCGCTTTAATGCTTTAGGGGTTACGCAGTACGGACAAATGACAGCAGGTTCCTATATGTACATCGGTCCGCAGGGCATCGTTCACGGCACTACGATTACAGTGCTCAATGCCATCCGCAAAATTGTAAAGCCCGGCGAATCGCTCAAGGGCAAACTCTTTGTAACTGCGGGCCTCGGGGGAATGTCGGGCGCTCAGCCCAAGGCAGGAAACATTGCAGGCGTGGTGAGCATTACAGCCGAAATCAACCCCAAAGCTGCGTGGAAACGCCACGAGCAAGGCTGGGTAGATGAAGTGACAGAAGACCTCGACACGCTCCTCAACAAAGCCCTGGATTCGCAGCAAAAGCAAGAAGCCCGTTCTTACGCCTACCTCGGAAACGTGGTAGATTTGTGGGAGAAAATTGCTGCGCGCAACATCCACGTTGACCTCGGCTCCGACCAAACTTCCCTTCACAATCCGCTGGCGGGTGGTTACTACCCCGCAGGGTTGAGCTATGAAGAATCCAACCACATGATGGCTACCAACCCCGGGAGCTTTGCACAACATGTACAGGAAAGCCTCCGGCGACATGTGGCTGCGGTCAATACACTGAGCAGTCGCGGCATGTATTTCTTTGATTACGGCAATGCCTTTTTGCTTGAATCGAGCCGCGCGGGTGCCGATGTGATGAATGCTGACGGAACCTTCCGCTACCCCAGCTACGTGCAGGATATTTTAGGACCCATGTGTTTCGACTACGGTTTCGGGCCTTTCCGCTGGGTGTGCACCTCAGGGCTGCCCGAAGACCTGGACACCACAGACCGAATAGCGCGCGAAGTGCTTGAAGAAATGGCCCAAAATGCCCCGTCTGAAATTCAGCAACAGATGGCCGATAACATTCTTTGGATTAAAGAGGCCGGAAAAAACAAAATGGTGGTAGGCTCACAGGCCCGCATCCTGTACGCAGATGCCGAGGGTCGTATGCGCATTGCAGCGGCCTTTAACCGCGCCATTGCCAAAGGAATCATCAAAGGCCCCGTGGTACTGGGGCGCGATCATCACGATGTGTCAGGCACAGATTCGCCCTACCGCGAAACCAGCAACATTTACGACGGCTCGCAATTTACTGCTGATATGGCCATACACAACGTCATCGGCGACTCCTTCCGTGGAGCTACATGGGTGAGTATCCACAACGGCGGGGGCGTGGGCTGGGGAGAGGTCATCAACGGAGGCTTTGGGATGCTGCTGGACGGCAGCGCTGATGCGAACCGCCGATTGCACAGCATGCTTCATTGGGACGTAAACAACGGCATAGCCCGTCGAAGTTGGGCACGAAACAAGGAAGCTATTTTTGCCATCCGTCGGGCCATGGAGCAGGAGCCTCTTTTACGCGTAACCCTGCCCGAGGAGGCAGATGACGACGTGGTGCAAGGACTTGGTTTCTGATTAACTGTTACTTTGCGAAGGAATCTTCCCCATGCGGGCAGGAAAACCATTGGAAAATCCTTCGTGCTTGATTACTCCTCCAGCACGTACCAGTCGCTTTCTGCAATCTCCAGATTTCTTCGCCGGCCCTGGGTTGTATCCCTGCCATAGGCGGTGGCCAGGTAGGCAATAAGCGGAGCTTCATCCTTCCCGAGGTCCCAGAGGTTTTGCTTTTGTTGCATCCACCTGATGGTTTCCAACCAGTCCTTTTGGCTGAGTTTACTGCTGAATATCAGATCCGTGCTATGGCAGGCCGTACAATGCTGAATGGCCAGCTCATAGTTTTTCAACGCCCGCAAACCTGTGGGCAGGTGGATCCCGTCCACTACATCTGAATCATAGGGCAATGACTCTCTTTGCTCCATGGTAGGAACCGGTTCTTTGGGTGGTTCACTTGTGAGGGCCACAGCAGTGGCGAGAACAGACACAAAAGCCATCATCCACATGATATTCCGCGTATGACGATCGGCTGCCACCTAGCTTACTTTTACCGCAATGCGATGGGTTGCATTATTGATATACCCCCTGGGATTCCATCCCGGTTGTACCATGGGCTGCGAAACTCCCTGATCATCGGTGGCGCGTGCCCAGATTTCGTAGTAGCCCAGTTCCTCAAGATTCACTTGCGCAGAAAACTGCTGCCATGCATTGCGATTTGGAGCAGCCTGAAGATTGCACACTTGCCATGTAGCGCCAAAATCAACTGAAATGTGCATTTCACGAATACTTCTGTCTCCTGCCCATGCATGACCGCGTACTTCAAACTGCTGGCCGGGTTTTACCATTGCCCCAGTTTTGGGATAGGTGATGATTGACTTCACGGGCATGTTTTGAATAATACACATATCCTCATCCTGAACGCTGTCGCCCGGTGTCACCGGATTACACGGAACACAGTACGTGGGCGGTTTCATTTTGGCCCCGTCGTGTATGCGGTCTCTCACCACTAAACGGTGCACCCATTTTCCCGACGCTGAGGCAGGGAAACCCCCAACTATCAGGCGTAAGGGATGGCCATGCGCCAGCGGAATATCCTTCCCATTCATCTGAAAAGCCAGTAAGGTTTCATCTTCCATGGCTTTTTCAATGGGAACACCCCGTGAGATAACCACTTTGTTCAGGTCTCCACTCACATGGGTGTCTTTTCCGTAGTAGCCGATATACACAGCATTGGGGGCAATTCCTACATCACTTAACACATCTTTCAATCGCACTCCGGTCCAACGGGCACAACTTACCGCACCATAGCCCCATTGGATTCCTTTGGTGCCTGGAGTGTATTCAGCGCGGGTATTTCCGCCGCATTCCAGTACAGTTTGGTAAGTGTAGTGTTTGAATTTGTTCTTGAGTTCCGCGAGCGAATAGGTTTTCAGGCGTTGAACAGCCTCGCCATCAATGGTAAGCTCCCAGGAGGAAGCGTCCGGATTTTCCGGCAAATTGCCGTTGTTTCGCACGTACATTTTGTCGGCAGGGGTCACCACATCATCCAGTAAATGCACAGGAGTTTCAATATTCCACGGGCGTTTGTTCCGAACAATCATGTCGGGATGCTTGCCCTCCAGAATGTCTTTTCCGACTTCCGGGTTAAGTACCACCGGAATCAAACCTTCGGGAAGGAGCCGCCCGTAGACAATGGGGCTACCTACAACAGTACCCAGCGCAACAAGTGCTGATTGCGTGATAAAGCGCCGCCGGGACGCTACAAACACCTCATTGCCGGTCGCAACAGAAGTTTTCGACTCCTGCGTATGATCACGGTTGGGTTGCTTGCCTCGCTTCATCGAACCAAATTACGAAGCCTTTTTGGTATTCGGGTGTACCATGCCTCGCAAGCTGGTCCAGGCACCGCCGTTGATGGCATCCATTCCTGCCGATCTGAGCATGGCGGCAGCCGAAGCGCTTCGGGCGCCACTGCGGCAGGTAGTGATGATGACTTTGTTTTTGGCAGCCAGCTTCCCCGCCTGCGATGAAATGCGGTCCAGTGGAATATTCAGCGCACCTTTGATGTGCCCGTGCTTAAACTCCTGGGGAGTTCGTACATCTACTATTATGGCTCCTTTTTCGAGGGCTCTTTCAATTTTTTCACTTCGGGATGTAAACCCGAACAATTTAAGAATACGCATGCTTGTGATGTGTTTAGATGCGTAAAATTAGGGCGATGGTCGCGATTGTTTCGTAACACTGGTTACATGCCCGGACTCCTAAGCCAATCAGGATTGGTTTAGGAGTGCTGCCTGAGCCACTAAAAGCATTTGTTATTTCGAGGAGAAAACCTGATATTACGACCAGCTAACCAAAACCAACCTTGTGTACCCGTTTCATTCACTGTACCTAGAGGTGCGATCAAGCATGTCAAACGTCCTGGCCATTACATTGAACACTGTTGGTTTTCTGATGATTGAAACAGAAGAAAACGCAACGTGCCTATGGTTGTAATCGCTACTCTCTTTCTACTCTCCTCACTGATTAGTCGTGTTTGGCGCGCAGCCTTTGTGAGCCCTGGTTTAATGTTGCCTTTCTTGAAAAGGGAAGGTTTATGGTTATTGCCTGAAGTTAGGAATCCACTCACACACCCAATCCGGAGTTAATTTCGTGTGGCTATACGCGACATATCGCTCCTTCCATCTTAACCGCGAAAAGTTACGCAAGACACTGTTATTGTTACTATTGCTCGCAAATGTTTCTTTGAGCGCGCAACCCTATTGCGATCAGGCGCAAACAACTGCAGGTTTTCCAGGCGACTTAAACTGCCAAAATGCAGTGTGTGCGCAGGACGGTTTTTGTTGCACAACCAGCTGGGACGCACTTTGTGCAAATATTGCTTCTACCAACCCATCTTGCTCCAATTGCCTTGAAAGTGCTGCCGGTGGTGGTGGTGGTGGTGGCGGCGGTGACTGCACCTACTCCATTTGCCTGTACGACACATTTGGAGATGGCTGGAACGGAGGCTCAGCAACGGTAACGGTAAACGGGATTGTAGTTCTCAGCAACATCACGCTGGCCACGGGAGCCGGACCACTTTGTTTCAACTTCGCCGTACCAGAAGGTGCCACTATAGCTGTGCTCTACACTGCCGGTTCATGGGCTTTCGAGAATCACTATACAGTTTTCAGTGGTGCAGGTGGAACCGGGAATATCGTTTTTGCATCTCCCGTGGGCCAACAACCTCTGCCGAACAATTCTTTTGCAAGCGGTTGCGGAGGTGGAGGCAGTGACCCCGGAGGTGATGGATGTGAAATTTCCGTGTGTCTATACGATACCTTTGGTGATGGATGGGACAGCGCTACACTTACCGTTCAGGTGGGCGGTGTGAATGTGCTTACAGGCATCACACTACCCAACGGAACTGGTCCGCAATGTTTTAACTTTACTGTTCAACCCGGCCAAAACATCACCTTTTTGTACAGCCCCGGGGTATGGCCTACGGAGAATTACTATCAGGTTTTTTCAGGACCCAGTGGCACCGGAACGCAAATTTTCTCAACCAATCCAGGCTCTGCTCCACCAAACACCAACAACATGCCCAATGAGTGCCCCGAATGGAATCCGGACCCGGGAGGCGGTAATCCCATCAGTACCAGCAGCACTATGTACTCAGCGGAAGAGCTTATCACAGACGTGCTTCTTGGAGATTGTGTGAGCGCTTCTAATGTTACCTACACGGGAGCTGCTCATGCCATTGGAAATTTCTGGAATGGCTGCAGTTTTGGGATGGAAGAAGGGATTCTGCTCACCACCGGCAACGTAAACATTGCACCTGGCCCCAACAATAGTGGAAGCGCTGGTGTGAATAACGGCACCCCCGGATTTCCTCTGTTGCAAGACCTTGCCGGTGCCCTTACCTATGATGCAGCGGTCATAACATTCGAATTCGTGGCTTCTGCCGATCAGGTAACTTTTACCTACGTTTTTGGTTCAGAGGAATACCCTGAGTTTGTTTGCACAGGTTTTAACGATGCGTTTGGGTTTTTTGTAACAGGCCCTGGTTATGCCCCAAACACCAATGTTGCACTGGTACCGGGCACCAACGATCCCGTAACGATCAACAACGTAAACAACAACGGCGCAGCCTGTCCGCCACACTATCCCCAATTTTACGTTGACAACACAGGAGGACAGTGCTTGCAATACGATGGCTTCACCACACCGCTCGAAGCAGTAATCAACACTGTTCCCTGTGAGACATACAGCATCACGATAGCCATAGCAGATGCAGGAGACGGTATCTACGACTCCGGAGTATTTCTCCAGGCACAGAGCTTCTCAGCTGGCACCGAAGTGGATCTTACCTCAGCTACCAGCGGAGACACCCAGGATGCCTACGAAGGCTGTGACGACGGCTATTTTACATTTATCCTGAGCGAGCCCCTCGATGAGCCTTTCACCATAGAGTTTGAAATATCCGGTACCGCCACAATGGGTGAAGACTATACTCCGATTCCGAGTTCCATCACCTTTCAGCCTGGCCAAGACACCATAATCATTGTGATTGAAGCTCTTCTTGACGATATCATCGAGGGGCCGGAGTCTGTGATTATCACGGTGCTAAATTCTTGCGATTGTGAGCCCCAGGAAGCCATTCTTTGGATTATTGACAACGAACCGCTCGAGGCCGAAATAAGCCCCGATCAGGAGATTTGTGCCGGACAAAGCATCACACTTAGTGCCAATGCGTGGGGAAGCAATTCCGTTCCTTACCATTATCAATGGAGTACAGGAGAATCGGGGCAAAGCATTACCGTAAGCCCATCATCAACAACTACCTACACCATGACTGTAGATGACGGCTGCGCTGGACAGGTCATCACTTTGCCGGTTACTGTAACCGTGGTAGATGAGTTTTTCGAAGAAGTTGAAGATGAAATTTGTCCCGGGCAGAATTACACACTTCCCGATGGAACTGTGGTTAGCAGCGCAGGTACCTACGTCAACCTGCTCAGCACTTCAGGTGGCTGCGACAGTACTTTAACCGTCATCCTGAGTGAAATACCGGTCATCGAAGTAACTGAGGAAGACGAATTCTGTGAGGGTGAGACCTATGTCCTGCCTGACGGATCAGAGACTACAACCGGGGGAACCTTTGAACACGCATTCATCGCTCAATCCGGCTGCGACTCGATTGTAACCACGATTCTAACCTTGCTTCCCATTTTGGAATCCGAGGAGGAGTTTACCATTTGCGAAGGCGAAACGGTTACACTTCCCGATGGAACGGAAACAAGTGATACCGGAAGTTATGAAACAGTGCTGCAATCAGTTGTAACAGGATGCGACAGCATTGTAACCACGTTCGTTGTGGTCAATCCACCTCTCTTTGAGGAAGAGGAAGTATCCATTTGTGAAGGAGAATTCACCAGCCTCCCCGATGGAAGCGAAGTCAACGAAGCTGGCATCTACGACGTAACCCTGCAAAGCGTGGTAACAGGCTGCGATTCCACCATCACCACCACCGTTATTGTGAACCCGCTGCTGTTCTCCGAGCAGGAGTTTACCATCTGCGAAGATGAGTTTGTGGTGCTACCCGATGGCTCCGAGGTGAACCAGGCCGGCGTGTACG
>REDV01000027.1 GCA_007695365.1 Cryomorphaceae bacterium
GGTGTTTCGCGACCTTGTACAATGTAGAACTGGCAACCCGATGATTCTTTGGCGGGGTTCACCTGATCCGACTGGCGGGCAGCGGCCAGTGCACCTTTTTTGTGGTACCGGCCTGGCACAATTTCGGCGGGAACACGGTAGTCCATACCCCCGGTACCCAGCGCTGCCCCGTCCGGTGCGTTTTTCGAGTCGGGGTCACCTCCCTGTATCATAAAACCACTGATTACACGATGAAAAAGCAGTCCGTCGTAAAAACCTTCCCCAACCAGCTTCAGAAAATTATCTCTGTGCTGCGGGGTGTCGTCGTACAACTTCACAATCATATCACCGTAATCTGTACGAATGATCACTCGCTTCTCGTCCTGACCATCCTGGGCCATGATGTAAGGTGAAACGAGCATGGCAAGGACCATGAAAGCCGGAAGAAGTAATCGTTGGAATGTCATCATGTCAATTTTTGCTAAATTTGTCTGCTTCTGTTGGGGCGGTTTAGGCCCAAATTGCGGAGCGAAATTAAGAAATATCGCATAGTATGAAAAAGCTGATTCGGATCACCGGTTTGCTGATAGTGGCAGGCTTAGTGGCTGTGGGCACAGAGTCTTGCTACAAAAAGAAAGACACCATTGCCGAGGTATATGTGCGCAATGCTTCAGGTGCTCCCATACCCGGAGCCAGGGTTCGTTTGTTTGGAGAAAGCTCGCTGCAAGATCAGCAAGCAGGAGAGATCATTCTGGACGACACCCGTTTTACCGATGGAGACGGACGCGCCGTTTTTGATTATTCAGGCTATTTCAAAGCCGGGCAAGCCGGTTTCGCTGTACTTTCGGTAGAGATTTCAAAGCAACTCCCTCCACCCGATGAGGATCTTTTCCTGAAGACTATCATGAAGATAGAGCCGGAAGTAACCAACGTAGAGATTTACGTGCTGGAGTAGTCAAAGTACTCCACAATAGCGCGTTTCATCAATAACTCCTGCTCTTTCGAATCCAGATTGGGCAGGTTTTCTTTTTTGCGGTAGTGAGGCCAGCCGTCGTCATCCATTCCGGTGAACTCATAATGCCCGTATGGTTCCAGCAATCGACACACGGCAATGTGCAGTACGTGTAACTTTTCGTCTTTAGTGAATTTGCGGAACCCTTGACCCAACTCCTGCACGCCGATCAGAAAAAGGATGGCATCGAGGTCAAGGTCAGGTCCGAAATGTTGGGCCAGTTGTGAGGTAACTTCTCTCCATTTTTGTTCGAAAGCAAAATCCATGGTGCAAAGTTACAACCTGCCCACCGAAGGCAATTCACCTTGCAGGTTGAAAAACTTTTGAATGCGTTGGTCGAGAGGGCAGCTCTACCTCCCTACATTTGGGCATGAGCTATATAGATCTTCTGATTCTTGTGCCCCTGCTTTGGGGCGCTGTGCGAGGTTTTATGAAAGGTTTCATTGTGTCTGTAGGCTCTTTGGTGGCGCTTGCTCTGGGGATCTACGGCGCCATTGTGTTTTCGGATCAATTGGGCCTGTACCTGCAACGCGAACACGGTATGGAAGGCCCTTTTATGCCGGTGGTAGCCTTCAGCCTTGTGTTTCTTGCCATTGTAGTGGGCGTGTACTTTTTGGCGCGAATTATTCAGAAAACCGTTGAGATGGCAGCCCTGGGCCTGGTGAACAAACTGGCCGGCTCATTATTTGGGATCATGAAGGCCGTGCTGATTTGCAGCGTGGTGATTTTGCTGCTCGAAAAAATTCACTTTTACGTGCCTTTTCTGCCCGAAGAGCAAATCCAAAACTCGTTTGTCTATCAACCTGTAGCCGATGTAATGCAGGTGTACTTTCCGCGTGTGGCCGAGAGCGAGGCCTTCAAAACGCTTATCAAAGCCGAGTTTCTGGAGGAGGCTTTACCTTAAAAAAAAACCTCCACAGCTTGCGGAGGTTTTAACATTGTTGCCCGACCAGGGCTCGAACCTGGACTCTTCTGAACCAAAATCAGACGTGTTGCCAGTTACACCATCGGGCAGTGAAGCAGTAGGCTTCGATTTTGACGCGGCAAAGTTAACACTTTTTGTTTTGCTCCAAACAGCATGAAACCACTTCACAGAAAAATCGCTCTGATTTTAATTTCTATTTTCGCAGTCGTTAATCAAATAGCCCCATGAATTACAAGTTGCTCAACAACGTAACCGGATGGGTGGTGTTTGCCATCGCAACCTTTGTGTACGTCAGCACCATTGAACCCACAGCCAGTTTCTGGGATTGTGGTGAGTTCATCGCCACAGCTTACAAACTGCAGGTGGGCCACCCTCCGGGGGCACCGCTTTTTATGATGCTTGGCCGCATCTTTACGCTATTCACCGGGCCTGAACTGGCTGCGGCGGCCGTCAATATCATGTCGGCATTGTCCAGTTCATTTACCATCCTCTTCCTGTTCTGGACCATCACCGCATTTGGCCGCAAACTCGGCCATTTGAATGGTGAGCTGGACGGTGGCAAAATCATCGCCATACTTGGCAGCGGTGTGGTAGGAGCGTTGGCCTACACCTTCTCTGACTCTTTCTGGTTTTCTGCGGTGGAAGGTGAAGTGTACGCCATGTCATCGCTGTTCACGGCCATCGTTTTCTGGGCCATCCTCAAATGGGAGGCTCTGGAAGATCGCAACCACGAAATGCGCTGGCTGGTTTTCATCGCCTACATGATGGGGCTCAGCATTGGGGTTCACCTGCTGAACCTGCTTACCATTCCGGCCATCGGTTTGGTTTACTACTTCAAAAAATACAAGCCCTCACCCAAAGGCACCATTGTGGCATTGGGTATTTCAGTGTTGGTATTGGGTGTTATTCAAGCCCTTATCATTCCCGGTGTGGTAAAAATGGCGGGGGCCTACGAGGTGTTTTTTACGAACATGGCGGGCATGCCTTTCAATACGGGCTCTCTTTATTTTGCACTGCTTATTGTTGGCTTTATTGCGCTCAACCTGCTCCACTCAAGATCTCCACAACCCCGCTGGGCCATTGCAATTTACGCCATTCTTGGTCTGGCCTTGCTCCCTGTGATTATCGGACCATACCTGTCGATGGGAACCAAGGTGATGGTAGCGTTGCTCTTTGGCGCCATTGCTTTTGCCGTTAGCCGGGTTAAATCGCCCAATGTGGTGCTCAACACGGCCATTCTGAGCTTTATGGTTATTCTTATCGGTTACAGCACCTTTGCCATGATTGTGATTCGCTCTTCGGCCAACCCGCCCATGGATGAGAACAACCCCGAAAACGTTTTTACACTTCTGGCCTACCTGAACCGCGAGCAATATGGCGACCGCCCGCTGCTTTACGGGCCTTATTACAACGCACCGCTCGATTTATCGGACCCAAAAAGCGATGGCAAGCCCGTCTGGATGAAGGCTTTTGTAATTAAAGACGGCGACAAGCGGGTGACCACCTTCAACAATGAGTGGGAGGCCCAGCAACACCTCATCAACAACCCCGATAAGAGCCATCATCTGGAGCGGAAGTACATCATATCCGACCCCCGAACCAATTCCGAGTACAACTACAACCCTGCTTTCAAGGGCGTTTTTCCTCGGATGTACAGCTCTCAGGCGCACCACGTTCCTGAGTACGAAAAGTGGTCGGATATGAAAGGAACCCCCATTCGGGCTCGTGGCAACGACGGCCAGATGCAAGTGATCTACAAGCCCACCTTCATGGAAAACATGCGGTTCTTTTTCCGATACCAGGTGGACTGGATGTACTGGCGATACTTCATGTGGAACTTCGGCGGACGCCAAAACGACGTTCAAGGCCATGGGAACATCACCGATGGCAACTGGCTGAGTGGGGTAAAAATGATTGACGAGCAACGCCTCGGTAACCGCGACTACCTGCCCGAGAGCATGACCGAAAACAAAGCATACAACCGCTTTTACCTGCTTCCATTTATTCTGGGTCTCATCGGCTTATTTTACCAGTTGAGCCGCAGCCGCACCGATTGGCTGGTGGTCATGATGCTCTTTTTACTCACCGGTTTGGCCATTGTGGTGTACCTTAACCAGTACCCCATGCAGCCACGCGAACGTGATTACGCCTACGCAGGATCTTTCTACGCCTTTGCCATTTGGATAGGCCTTGGTGTGTATGCCCTTTATGACGCGGCCCGAAGTATAACTACGCGCGAACTGCAGAAAGCAGCCATGATTACCTTTGGAACCGGTGCGGTGCTCTACGTTTTTGAACTGGTTGGAAGCGGAAATCACAGCTTCTCTTTCAGCCTGTTTTACATGGGACTGGTTGCATTCGGAGCACTCATGCTGCTGCATTTTGCCGGCAAAGCACTCAAAAACGGAAGCATGCTGGCCGTCATTGCAGGTTTGATTGCCTTGCCTGCGCCGCTCATTATGGCCGCTGAAGGCTGGGACGATCACAACCGATCAAGCCGTTACACCGGTAGGGATTTTGCGATTAACTACCTGGAAACCTGTGAGCCCAACGCCATCTTATTTACCAATGGCGATAACGACACTTTCCCGCTTTGGTATGCCCAGGAAGTAGAAGGCATTCGCACCGATGTGCGGGTGTGTAACCTCAGCCTTTTGAACACAGACTGGTACATTGACCAAATGAAGCGCAAGGTGTATGAGTCTGATCCATTGCCCATCTCCATTCCGGAAGAGAAGTACCGACAGGGTACGCGCGATGTGGTGTACCTGGAAGATTCTCGCAACCCGAAAGGCATTTTCGTAGATGCCCGCAAGGCGGTTGACTTTGCTCTAGAGGATAAGAATGTACTCAAAATTGGTGGTGGTGAGGCCCTGCATTACATGCCCACCAAAACATTCTCGCTGGGCGTAGACTCCGCAAGCGTGATTGAGCTTGGTGTGGTTGACACCTCTCTTGCGGATCAGATTGTACCTGCCCTTGAATGGCGCGTAAACAAAAGCTATATTCTCAAGAATCAGTTTATCATGTTGGATATGCTTGCCACCAATCAATGGAAGCGCCCCATGTACTACGCCATTACCACCGGCCCCGACAGCTACCTCAATCTTCAGCGCTACTTCCAGCTCGAAGGATTGGCTTTCCGATTGGTGCCCATATTCGCGCCGAAAAGCCCCAACCCTAACCTCACGGGAAGAATTCACACCGAGCGCATGTACGATGCCATGATGAACAAATTCAAGTGGGGCGGCATGGACAGCGAAGACGAAATCTACCTCGACGAGAACAACATGCGCATGATTACCAACCTGCGTTTGCAGTTTAGCAACCTCGCCGAAGAGTTGATTCGCGAGGGCAAGGAAGACATGGCGCGCGAGGTGCTATTTAAGTGCCTGGAAGTAATGCCCGAACACAACGTGCCCTACAACCAGGTTATGGTGCCGCTTACTGAATCGCTGTACAAACTCAACGAGGACGAGAGAGCCAACGCCATTTCACAACGCCTGTTCGACATTTTTGAAGACAATATGCGCTATTATGCCAGTCTGTCGCCCGAACACGCACGCTCTCTGCAACGCGATATCCAAACCAGCATGTATGTGATGCAGCGGGTAGATTTGATGGTCAACTCACTCTACAAGCAAGAGGGTGATTGGGTAGAGAACATCAGCGACCGCTATGATGAAATGGACGAGGTGTATCGCCTTACCATGGAGGCTATAGAAGCCACTAAACGAAGATCAGCACGGGGAAGTTTTTAAGGCATGTACTTCAAAAAGACACCGGATTTCCTGAAGCCGATTTACAAGGATTTGATTTGGGACATTCCCACCTCAAACAAGGAAGTGTTCATCACCTTTGACGACGGCCCCGTGGCTCCGGCAACCCATGATGCGCTCGACATTCTGAAAGAGCACAACGCCCTGGCAACCTTTTTCTGCATCGGCGACAATGTTCAGCGCAACCCGGAAATTTTTGAGCGCATCCTCAAGGAGGGGCACCGCGTGGGCAACCACAGCCTCAATCACCTCAACGGATGGAAGTACAACGATTTCTCGTATGTAAAAAACGTGCTCGAGGCAGCACAACGCGTTCCATCACGTCTGTTTCGGCCCCCGTATGGCAAAATCAAGCGCTCACAGGCCGCAGCCCTCAAAAAACGCTTTGCGGTGATTATGTGGGATGTTATCAGCGGCGATTTTGACCACAAGATATCAAAAGAGCAGTGCGTGGAAAACGTTATGTCCAACGTTGAGCCGGGGTCTATCGTGGTCTTTCACGACAGCCACAAAGCGTGGGAAAAAATGACCTATGCCCTGCCCATCGTACTTACAAAACTTCGGGAAGCAGGCTACAGCTTCGGGCTGATTCCGGAAGATATTCAGCCCGCAACCGACCGGTAAACGGCTTATGCGCTGTGCTGCTCGATAACCCCCTGAAGGGTTTGAATAGGCATGGCTCCTGACTGGCGCCACACTACTTTGCCGTCCTTGAACAGCAAAAAGGTGGGTACTCCCTGTACCTGGTAGGCCTGTGCTGCCTGGGGGTTCTTGTCCACATCTACCTTGAGGATTTTTACCCGCTCACCCATTTTGCCGGCGAGCTGCTGTAGCACCGGAGCCATCATCTGGCATGGGCCACACCATTCTGCGTAGAAGTCAACCAATACCGGAGTTGATCCGTTAATGAGTTCCTGAAAACTTGCCATGATTTCTTATGAATTAGTTGAAATACACTGCCCACATGCCTCTTAGGTCGCCCTCGGCAAAGCCTACCGCTTCGTCATCGGGGTAATAATGCCGTATGATAGAATCCGTCTCAAACGAAAAGCTTTCAACCGCACCGTGGCAGGCCTGGCAAAATGCCTGAAGCATGATGGGGTGATAGTACGCGTATTGACCGTCTTCAAGGGCAACCAACTCAGGAGCAGGCTCGGCAGAAGCGCCCATTCGGAGTAAGGCTGTTCTTTCATTGTCAGTGGGGCGGTTTTGCGGATTGCGAACACGCAGCGCGGTACGTTTAACTTCCACGCCATACCGGGCCGCCAGCGAATCTGTAATGGGCAGAGCTTTTACGTTGCAGTATGATACTGCACCTGCTATTCCGCCCTCACCCATGCTTTGCTGCACGGCACCAATCAGGGCTTTGCCGGTGGCCATTACCACCTCCTTGCCTTTTTCCTTGAGTGCTGCCTCATCCACTATTGCAGATGATGAAGGTGCGTCGCCCTCGCATGCCCAAAACATGGACGTTACCAGGGCCAGAACTACATATGTGGTTTGCTTCATCATTGTATAGGATATCCTTTGGCCTTCCAGCCGGTAATTCCACCTTTCAGGTTGTACACCTTTTTAAAACCGCGATCTGCGAGCATTTTGGCCGCGTCGCTGCTTCGTCCACCTGACCGGCAATACACATACACGGTTGTTTCAGGGTCCAGCGAACCCAGGCAATCTGTGAACTCCGCACGGTGGTAGTCGCACTTCGCGGGGTCGCCTATCACACCATCCCTCATTTCGCCTTCGGTACGCACATCGAGCACCAGACCAGGAGAACTTTCCAATAGCATGATCATTTGATCTGCATCCACATCTTCATAGGTGTTTCGTTGCTGCTGCTCAGACGCAGCTTTCACTTTATCGTCGTTTGAAGTCGGTGTTTCAGCCGAGCCGCAAGCCATCATACCAAAGGCAAGCCAACTCATCATCAGGTATTTCATTGTAATCATTTTTGTGTGGTTTAACATCGCATCCAAGCCGTTATCGAACATAGTCGTTGGTTTGATGCCTTGATTTGACACAAAGTTAGCGATTCGCAAAGGATGGCTCTGTAACCCATGCTACTCTGCCCCGGCGGGAACATCCGTGGGCGGACGCTTCACGTGCCTGTTCAGGCGAATACCTACCATGAACTCATGAGATCCGGAGGAATAGTTTTGCAGGTTGTTGGTGAGAATGTCGTAACCGTAGCCGAAGAACAGGAAATCCTTGTGCGTGTATCCGAACACCGGCGTAAACGAATCAC
>REDV01000028.1 GCA_007695365.1 Cryomorphaceae bacterium
AGCACCAGGTACTGGTCAACCATGGCTTCAAAATCGCCCATCATGCCATACAGGTTGGCCATTTCGTAGTTAAAGGGATAGGCGTCTTTCAGAATTTTCTTGCCGCGCTCGTAGGTTGCCATGGCATGGTCGTACAGGCCCTTTTTGATAAAGGCATTGGCCAGGTTGATGACTTCCCGCTGATTGGGCTGCATATTTTTGATGGCGCGTTCGTACTCCTGTTTACCCTTGCCCGGCTCACCCATGCGGGTGTAGAGTTGCCCGAGGTCTACGAGGTAGCGAGCGTCATCGCGACTTCGTTTGAGTTGCTTTTTAATGAGTTTCTCGGCGTTTTTAAAGTCCTCCAACTCGGTGTAGGAAGTGAGCAGATAGCCGTAATTCACATCGCTCGGATCGCTGTCGTAGAGCCGTTCGTAGTACATCACCGCTTTGTCGAACTCACCGCTTTGGTAGTAAAACAGCGCCAGTTGTGAGTCGCTGGTGGGCTGGGCGGCCATGGGGTTGATGGCCCCGAACATAAAGCCCAAAAGCGTGAGTAAGGTGAAAATATGTGGTGAAGAGCTTCTCAAAGGTTCGGAACGTTATTCAGGCTGTCTGCCAGGTGTGTGATGCCGGGTTTCAACTCCATGTATTTGCGGTAAGAGTTTTCAAGCTTGGTGGTGAGACCGTTTACCCCCACGTCCAAACGTTGTACCACTTCCTTTTCTTGTGTCACGAATTTTTTCGCGAGAATTTCTGTGGGTACGCCGTTTTTAAGATCGGTGTGCAGGGTGCGAAGCTGGTTTTGGGTAAAGCGAAGTTCGTTTCTAAGTTTAAAAAAATCGCCGTCCATTTGTTTGTAGCCCTTCCAGGCAAAGCGATAGTCCGATAGTTTCAACGCCACGTGGCGCGGCATGGTATCGCCGCGTGTCAGGAAAAAGCGCTCAATGTTTTCCATCTGCATGCGAACGGTATCGCGGGCTGCGCGGTGCCTCACGGTGTCAATTCTGGCGAAATCCTTTTCGAGCTTGTTTACCACAGTTTTCAGACTGTCAACGGTTTGAACATAGGGTTTGAGCGCGTGGTTGCCACATCCCGAAAGCAGATGTGATGTCACGAGCATGGCCATCAGTACTCCCACAAGGCTATGGGTGATTGTTTTGTTCATTCCTCAATGATTGAAAATTGGGTGTAAGGTACGAGTACCTCAGGAATTCGAATCCCTTTCGTACCCTGGTTGTTTTCGAGCAAAGCTGCCAGAATTCGGGGAAGGGCCAGCGCACTTCCGTTCAGCGTGTGTGCCAGGGTGGTTTTTTTCTGGTCTCCACTTTTGAAACGCAGCTTCAGTCTGTTGCTTTGAAAAGTTTCGAAGTTGCTGATGGAGCTCACTTCCAGCCATCTTTGCTGCGCAGCCGAATACACCTCCATATCGTAGGTGAGGGCAGAGGCAAAGCCGAGATCGCCGCCGCAGAGCCGCAGCACCCGGTACGGAAGTTCCAGCTTTTTGAGCAATGCTTCTACGTGGCTTACCATTTCCTCCAGAATCCGGTAGCTTTCATCGGGATGAGCAAGTTGCACAATTTCAACCTTATCGAACTGATGCAAACGATTAAGGCCGCGCACATCTTTACCGTAAGAGCCCGCCTCCCGCCGAAAGCAGGGTGTGTATCCGCAGATCTTCACCGGAAAGTCGCTGTCTTTCAAAATCACGTCGCGGTACATATTGGTGAGTGGCACCTCGGCGGTGGGGATGAGGTAGAGGTCATCCGCGCCTACGTGGTACATCTGCCCTTCCTTGTCGGGAAGCTGACCGGTACCGATGCCTGATTCTTCATTGACGAGCAGGGGCGGCTGTACTTCCCGGTAACCTGCCTTTGCGGCTTCGTCCAGAAAGAAGTTAATCATGGCCCGCTGCAGACGGGCGCCTTTGCCGGTGTACACGGGAAAACCTGCGCCGGTGATTTTCACACCCAGCTCAAAATCGATCAGTCCGTATTTGCGGGCTACTTCCCAGTGAGGCAAAGCTTCCTGGTTGAGCGCGGGGGTGTTGCCGCCGGTTCTTACTATTTCGTTGTCGGTTTCGCTTGCTCCGGCCGGAACGGATGCGTGGGGTGCGTTGGGAATCTGGTAGAGGGTATCCTGCAATTCGGCTTCGGTTTGTTGCATGCGCTCGCGAAGTTCCTGACTTTGGGTTTTGAGTTCGGCGCTACGCGCTTTGAGCGGCTCGGCGGCTGCGGCCTGCCCGGATTTGAAGAGTTGCCCGATCTCCTGTGCAAGCTGATTGCCTTCGGCAAGCAGGGAATCGAGGTTGTGTTGGGTTTCCCTGCGTAGCGTGTCGAGCTCGAGCACTTTATCAATGAGCATGTTGTATGCATCAGGGTGGCGTTTGGCCAGCCGCTGTTTGATGAGGTCTGTTTCCTGTCGGATGGTTTGAACTTCGAGCATGTAAAGGTTTTGTTTCGCGGTTAAAGTTACGGATACAAAAAAACTCCTGACGCAGGCCGCCAGGAGTCTTTGCTAATTCATGTGAATACCGGCCTAGTTGGTTTCGGGATCTACCGAAACATAGGAGCGGTTGTCGCGCTTTTTACGAAATACCACGGTGCCATCGGTGAGGGCAAAAAGGGTGTGATCCTTTCCGATGCCTACATTCTCTCCTGGATGGTGCTTGGTTCCGCGCTGACGCACGATGATGTTTCCGCTGATGGCTTTTTGACCACCAAAGATTTTTATGCCGAGTCGCTTACTGTGCGATTCACGTCCGTTCTTAGAACTACCGACTCCTTTCTTATGTGCCATGGTTTCCCGGTTTAGACTGTTTTATGCGTTATTTTGCTCGGGAGCATCGTTTTTCGGTGCTTCCTTTTTGGGCTTGGCCTCAGCTTTGGGCTTGGCCTCAGCTTTAGGTTTAGCTTCTGCTTTTGGTTTAGCTTCTGCTTTTGGTGCAGCTTCCGCCTTGGTTTCGGCTTTTGCTTTCACTTCAGCTTTTGCTGCGGGCTCTTCAGCTTCCTTTTTTTCTTTTGCCGGAGCTGCTTTCCTGGCTCCGCTTGCAGTAATACCCTGAATTTCAATCTGGGTAAAGTACTGGCGGTGTCCGTTGGATTTTTGGTAACCCTTTCGGCGCTTCTTTTTGAAGACGATCACTTTGTCGCCTTTCAGGTGGCTGAGAACCTTGGCGGTTACTTCAGCACCTTCTACAGCCGGGGCGCCAACAGTTACGTTGCCACCGTTGTCGATAAGAAGCACGCGATCGAATTTAACCGATGCGCCTTCTTTTTCCTCAAGACGGTGTACGTAAATCCGCTGATCTTTCGCAACTTTGAATTGCTGCCCTGCTATGTCAACGATTGCATACATGGTGTGCTTATTAGAAATTGGGGTGCAAAAGTAAGAATATCCTCTGGAGTGTCAAACTTTTGTTTGGGTTCTTTTCTGTTTTTTGCCGGGGGTTGAGAAATTGAGGTGGACCTACCCAGGACGGTGGTTTGCGAAGTGAAGCATGATAAAGGAATTTGTTACTTTCGAACCGCTATCGAAAGACGTACTGAATACTGAATGTTGGAGCTTGATGAAGAAAGTATTGGCACATGAGGTTTGGACTCCACCAAAGCATCTTGAATGTGAGGCGGGTGTACACGATGGTAAGCGGGTGCTGTTGATGCGGTTTCCGTACGACAGGAAACTTATTAACGAGGTAAAACATCACCTGAATGCCCGCTGGTCTGCGAGCAAATCGGTGTGGCACGTTCCGGATACGCCTGCCAACCGCGGGTTATTTGGTTTGGCTCCTGCAAATCAGTCTGGCGAAAAAGAGCTGCGGGTAGCGGCCATGAACAAGCCTTGCCTTCAACGCCTTGTAGAAACCATTCGCTTAAGAGGCTACAGTGCCCATACAGAAAGCACCTACCGAACGGAATTTGTGCAATTTCTTGTTGCAATGGGCGAGCAACCCGCAGATGATATTGACCCGGAAACCCTGCGCAACTATTTGCTGCACTGCGTGAATGTGCTGAAAATGAGCGAGGCTCATATTCACAGTCGCTTGAATGCCATTAAGTTTTACTACGAAAAAGTTCTCCGCCGAAAGCGGATGTTTGTGGATATCCCGCGACCCAAAAAAGCATCAACCTTACCCAAGGCAATTGCCAGGGCGGACGTAAAGAAGATATTGGACGGCACCACCAATCTCAAGCACAATACGATACTCAGGATGTGTTATGGAATGGGTTTGCGCGTGAGCGAGATAATTGCGTTGCGGTTGTGCGACATTGACACTGCGTCCATGCAGGTGCACATTGTGCGCGCCAAAGGCAAAAAAGACCGCTATGTGCCATTGCCGGTGAGCATTTTAGGACAGTTACAAGAGTATTGCGAGGCCTACAAGCCTGTGGAGTTTCTTTTTGAGGGGCGCAATGGCCCTTACACCACCCGCAGTGCACAGGCTGTTTTTAAGCAGGCATTGAAGCGCGCCGGACTAACGCGACAAACAGGGATTCACTCCCTGCGACATTCATATGCCCGGCATTTACTGGAGGCCGGTACGGATATCGGCCATATTCAAAAGCTGCTTGGCCATGAGCACATTTCAACAACGCTTGTCTACACCAAAATAACCAACCGCGATGTGCAGCATATACAAAGCCCGCTCGATACGCTCTGAGCGGTCAGAAAATATTTTTTTTGCGCATTGCACTAAAAAAAGTATTTTGCGCTACCAAACAGGGAAAGAGAAAAATAGAGGTTTGATGACCAAGGGGCAATTGCGTATATTAGAGAGTTATAGCCAATGGTAAAAAA